>NZ_VWWK01000098.1:0-26985 GCF_011753035.1 Burkholderia sp. Ax-1720
GGCGTCGCGAACGGCGCGAGCGACGTGCGTTGCGCGTTCGTCGCGGGCCCGGCGATCCGCGCGCCGGCAGCCGCGACCGAGGCCGCAAGCGCGGCGGCAGCGCGCATCGCGCCGAGCTGCATGCCCGCGGCCGAATCCGGCCGCATCATGTGCCGCTCCCGCGCTTGCGGATTCCCTCGTGCGCGAGCGTGAAGCTCTGCGTCGCGATGAGCGTCTGGCTCGCGTCGATCTGCGGCCCTTGCCACTCGATCGGCCAGGCGTTGACGAAATTCCAGGCCACCGTCGTATTGCCGAGATTGTCGAGCAGGTAGATCGTGCCGTTCTTGCGCGTCACCTTGCCCGCCGCGGCAGCGGTGAACCAGTTCCACAGCGGGTCGACCGCGCTCACGCCGCCCTTGAGCACCAGATCGCTGCCGACCACCTGGCCGGGCAGCTTGTACTCGATGTCGTTGACGCCGCCCTGGCGGATCGTCTTGACCTCGTTCTTCACCTGCAGCCCGTCCACCGACGTGAAGCCGCCCACCAGGATGCCGCCCATCTCGATGCAGAAGTTGTACGCCATGAACGGGTTGGCGCTGGCCGCCGGCTGCCGCGCGGAACTCGATCCCAAAGCCATTTCATATCCCCAGTCGAAGACTCTTCTCGCGCTCGTCGCTGTTCATGGTGTCGTTGATGCGGCTGATCCGTTCGCACCAGCGGCGGCGCTCCGCGTGCTCCATCGCCAGGATGTCCCTGTACGACCAGTGGAAGTGATACGCGATGAACGCGATCTCCTCGTAGATCTGGTCGGGCACTACAGGGAGGCGAGTTTTCCCGCGTTGTCCGCGCCCGGCATCGCCACCACGTTGTCCTCGGACTGCACCTGGTTGATGCGGTTGTAGAGATCCTGCAGATAGGCGAAATCGGCCGAGAACAGATCCTCGATCACCTTGGTGTTGACCATGTCGAGACTGCCCAGGCGCACGATCACGCGCGACAGCACGATGATCGACAGATAGGCCGGGTTGGCCTGCACGCGATGGTCCTTGAGCGGCAGGATCTCGTCGCCGGCCGTGGCGAGACGCATCACGCCGCTGCGGTGCAGGTTGCCGTCGCCATCGCGATAGCCGATCGGCAGCGTGAATTCGATTTCGGTGCTGATGACGCTCATGGCGGGGCTCCGTTCAGGAAACGCGTGTCATGTACTGGATGGTCAGCTCGAAGGTCTCGACCATGATCTCGGTGCTGCTGGCGTTGAGGCCGGTGCTTTCGTACTTGTTCGGCCAGGCGTTGATCACGTTCCAGCGTGCGCGGGCGGTGCCGCCCGAATCGAGCAGGATCAGCGAGATGTTCTTCTGCACCGAGGCGCCGGTCGAGCCCTGCTGCACGGCGAGCTGGTGCCAGTTGTAGAGGTCCATCGAGTCGGTCAGCCCCTTCTTGAGGGTGAGCTTGCCGTAGGTGGTCAGGCCCGAGAACGACCGCTTGTAGGTCGGATCGGTGCCTTCGCGGTACTCGGTCGTCTCGATCGTGCTGTCGGGAATGGTCGCCTCGGAAAACGAGGCGATCTGGATGCCGGAGATTTCCACCTGGAAGCGGAACCCGCGGTACGGATTGGTCAGTTGTGTGCTCGCCATCGTCTGGCTCCGTCGTCAGTGCATCAGGATCCGGAATCCGGGCCGGCCGTTTTCTGCGCGATCCGGATGATCACGAATTCGGCCGGGTAGACGGGCGCGAGGCCGATGTCGATATACATCTGGCCGAGCGCACGGGTTTCGGGCGGGTTGTTCGAGGCGTCGCAGACCACGAAGAACGCCTCGGCGGCGCTCGCGCCGAACAGGCCGCCCGCCTGCCAGAGCGTGGTCAGGAACGCGTCGATGTCGCGCGTGACGGCCGACCAGGTGGTCTGGTCGTTCGGCTCGAACACCACCCACTGCAGGCTCTGCTTGAGGCTTTGCTCGACGTAGATGAACAGGCGCCGCACCGCCACGTAGGTCCATTCGCTGCCGACCGCGGCCAGCGTGCGCGCGCCGTAGATCACGTTGCCGTAGCCGATCAGGTTGCGGATCGCGTCGATGCCTTCCGGGTTCAGCACGTCCTGGTCGCTGTCGGTCAACGGCGTCTGCGTCATCACCACCGTCTTCAGCGCGCCGTCGATCACCCCGGCCGGCGACTTCCAGACGCCGACCGAGGAATCGGTATTGGCATAGCGTCCGAGCACCGGGCCCGAGGGCGGAATCGGCACGTTGCTGCCGAGGATCGGATTCGATACCCAGACCCACGGGTAGTAGATCGAACCGAAGGTGGAGTTGAGCGCCTGCGAGGCCATGGCGCCCGTGCCGCTGCCCATGCGGAACCCGAGCATGTCCTGCGGGCTCAGGTTGAACGGCGGATCGCTGACATAGAACAGGCTCGCCTGCTGCTCGCAGTAGTTGAGCCCCGCGTTGATGGCGGTGGACTGCGCCATGATGCTCGGCGCCTTGCTCGCGTCGATGGCGTTGACGGTGTCGGGCATCGACAGCAGGCCGATGTCCTGCACCGTATTGAGCAGCGCGAGCGTCTTCGCGTAATCGATGGTCTGCGACACGCCGCCCTTGAAGGCCACCGCGGAGCTGGTGTTGCCCGGTCGCGCGGGGGTCTTGGTGTCAGGCGTGGTCGCGGTGACGAACATCGAGGTGGCGTTGATCGCGGCGACCAGGGCTTGCAGGGAGTTGGCGGTATAGCCGTTGTAGCTCTCGAGCACGATCAGCTGTTTGTTGCCGGTGCCGAGCGTCTGCGGGCCGAGCCCGTTCTGCGTCACATAGGCCGCCAGCGTGCTGCCCGGCGCCTTGTTCAGCTCGGCGGGGTCGGCGACGATGCTCAGGTTGAAGACCGGCGAGGTGGCCTTGGGGTCGCCGCTCGAATTGGTGATCATCACGCCGAGCACCGTATTCGGCCATTCGCCGGGCGTGGCGGCGGTGAGCGAGACGGTGCCCGCTGCCGCGGTGGCGTTCTTGGCGGCGCCCGACGCGTCGGGCGCGCGCAGTACGTAGCAGAGCGCGCCGCCGAGCGCGAAGAACTGGTAGACGGCCCACGACACCATGCCGTTCCAGACCATGTTGCCGAACGTGCGCTGGTAGGCGTTCCAGCTCGTGATCAGCGTCGGCTGGCCGATCGGGCTCGCGGCCAGCGTCTGGGTGATGCCCACGAACGCCGGGGTGGACGTGGACGCGCCCTGTATGGTGCGCGCACTCGGCACCTCCTGGATATAGATGCCGGGATGTAGATAGTTGGTGGCCAAGATCGTGCTCTCTGTCGGTTAGCCCATCGTGATGTCCAGGTACTGCGTGGTGCCCGGTGCCAGCGTCAGTTGCCGCGCCACGTCGGGGTAGCCGGCCTTGACGAAATTCAGTGTGACGACCGTGCCGGCGGCATCGAGCCGGCCGCGTACCGCGAGCGCGTAGCGGCCGTCGTAGCGACCATGGGCCGAGGTCTCGGTCGAGGCGGTGCGCGGCTCGCCGCGCGCGGTGGCGTAGCGCGCGGCGAGCCGCACGCCGGCGATCGGCTGGCCGCCCCGCTTGGCCAGCACCTGGCCGCGCAACAGCGTGGTGCCGGGCGGGAACGGGTAGAGCGGGCTCGGTTCGAGCACGCACGAGACGATCGCGTCGGCCAGCGGCGGCCGCGGCGGCACCTCGAATTCCACCTGGCTCGGGAAGAACGGCGGCGCCGAGGCGACCAGCCGGTAAGCGCCGCGCGGCAGGGCGCTGAACGCATAGAAGCCGTCGGCCTTGTCGAACGGGCGGCACGGCGCGCCGTTCAGCGTGAAGGCCGGGCGCAGGCCGGCCAGCGGCGCGTGGCTGAAGCCGTCGATCACCTGCACCACCGCGCTCAGTTCCATGCCGGGTCTCCCGCGGCCAGCTCGGCGCGCATCACCATCTCGGCCTGCGGCGTGAGCGTCGAGGGGATCCGCACCGGCGTGAGCGTGTACATCTTCGTCAGCTTGTAGGTCTTGTTCGGGAACACCGTCCAGATGTTGCGCAACTGCTCGCTCGAATCGTGCTCCGGCACGATGTCGATCGCCTCGTTGCCGGTGGCGCGCAGCAGCGGCGAGAGCAGCGCGCCCGAGAGCTGGCCGACGTCGTGGAACAGCTGGATCAGCCGGTCGACCAGCACCAGTTCGATCTCGGCGGACTTGCCGTACGGCACGATCAGGTAGGTCAGGTCGACCACCAGCGGCGCGGGCGTGACCGCGAGCGCCGAGGGCTGCGCGCCGGCGCGGCGCGTCAGCGACGGCGGCAGGTTGCGCAGCGCGGCATTGATTTCGGTCTGGTACAGGTACAGCGACAGGCGCGTCTCGCCGGCCGCGTCGATCTCGCCGGGCGAGTCGTAGACGACGGCCGATTCGGCGGCCAGTTCCGGCACCTGGGCGCGGATCAGACGGCGCAGCGAATCGCTGACCGCGCGCAGTACCTGTCCGCCGTCGATGGCCGAAGCTGCCATGGTCACAGCGTGAAGACGGTGTCGGTGCGGCTGACCACTTGCGGCTGGCGGTTGTGCACCTGCGCGAGCACGGTGACGGAGCTGTCCGAGGCCGTGCGCAGATAGACGTAGTTCAGCTCGTCGGGCTCCCAGGTGATGAAGGCGTTCAGGTAAAACTCGAGATTCTGGGACGATGCGCTCGCCGTCACGAAGCTCAGCGTTTCGTTGGTGAACGACAGCGATTCGAGCGGCAGCGGGCCGTTCTGGCTCGCGAACAGGATGCCGCCTGCCTCGCTCATGTCCGGCCCGAGCGACCAGTTGACCTTGCCGAGCCCTTTGCGCGTGCTGATCAGGATCTCGATGCGGTTGCCCGGATGCGCGCCGCGCACGGTCAGGCAGATCGGACGGTAGTTGCCGCCGTAACCGGACAGGGTCGCGCTCACGCGGCCGTTGTACCACTGCATCGGCGCCTGCGCGCCGAAGCTGGCCAGGATCAGGGCTTCCTCGTTGAGCGTGCAATAACCCTGCAGGTAGTCGACCTCGGGATGGATCGACAGGAACAGCGTGAGCGTGAAGCGCGCGAGGCCGCCCGAACCCGGCGCGGTGCGGATCGACAGCATCGCGTCGTTGAATTCGATGCCGCTCAGGCAGGGCTCGCCGCTCGCGCTCGACACCACCACGTTGTACGAGAATCCGATGCTGTCGCCGCCGCGGTTGCCGAGCGACCAGGCCACGCCCGCCGTGGTGAACTGGATGCCGAGATTGCTGTCGGGGGCGACATCGAAGAATTCGAGCTGCACCGGCATCAGCCGCCAGCCCGCATCGGGATCGGCGGGTTCATGGGCGGCGGTGCCGGGCGTGTCGGGCTGCTCCGGGGCGTCGGGGGGCATGGCGGACGGATCGGGCGTATCGGACGTATCAGGCGTCATGGCGGGGCATCCGGGCGTTTCGGTGGCGTCAGTCGAGGGCGAGGGCGAACGAACTGACGCCGATCACCGTGCTGCGGTCGTTGCGGCTTTGCAGCGTGACGCTCGCGCCGGGCGGCAGCATGACACGGCCGAGCACGCCGGACTGGTCGGTGCGCAGATACAGCGACGCGCGGATCTCGCGCACGTCCTGGCTCGCTTGCAGCATGATCTCGCGCGCATTGATCAGGAACTGGTTCAGGTACATCACCGGGTCGCTCGTGCTGCTCAGCGACAGGCCCACCTGCTGCCGTCCGGCGCCGTCGCTCCAGATCGCTTCCTGGTCCGGTCGCAGCGTCAGCAAGGCATTGCTGTTGGCGCGCAGGTTCGCGAAGACGAGCGTGACCGGCTTGAAGCTCGCGACCTCCTGATAGACGCGCGCATTGAGCGCGTGCAGCGAATTCGCGACGCGATGCCCCTCGATCGTGCGCCGCGCCTGCGGCGGCAGCGAGGCGCGCTCGCCGGCGATCGCCGAGCGCACCGCGGCGGGCGTCACGCGCGGCGCGCGCGCCGGCGCCTCCGGCGCCGTTTCAGCGGGCATGGCGTCCTTGCCGCCCGCGGTGTTCCGGCCGGCGGCCTTGTCTTTCCTGTCCATGAAGCCGGGGCCCGTCAGTTGGGAAGCGGAATCGAGAAACTGCCCGGATTGATCGTGCCCGCATTGTCATACCCGGCGAATTGGTAATGCACGCTCGCCTGCGTGTTGCCGAGCAATTTCATGGTGCCGCCGATAGCGTTGCCGCTGGTCGAGAACGAAACACGGACCGAAACGGTATCGCCGCCGGTCGCGCCATGGGTTTGCACCTGGATTTGCGATTTCTGGACCAGCAGGTTATCCAGCGGTGGAGTCGCGCCCATCGAGCTTGAAATCTGCACGGCGTCGTTATTGGTGAGGCTGATGTAATTGGGTGCATTAAACAACAGTTCGGCGGACAGCTTGTCCTGGGACGATTGCGTCCGGAACGTAAACGAGATCGTATATTCCATTTTCAGGTCTCCACTGATTATCCATGCCGAAATGCCATTCGTTTGCCTGAACGAATGGCCGAAACCGGATGCACGCAACCGGTTCCGACGTGCCGAAACCGGTTGCGCGTTACCTTGCCTGAATTATCAGTTGAGGTCGAAACTCGAAAAGGTGTGGTTGACGGCTTGCGCGACCCCGCCATTGACGGAGACCGTCAGCACGATGCCCGAATCCGAGGACGACTTGAGCTTGATGCTCTCGACATCGGCCTTCGAGGCGACGAACAGCGAGAAGGTGAAGGCGATCTGGCCGCTGCCCGCATCCGACGTGCCGATGGTGATTTCGGCCGCGGTGACGCGCAATTGCGTGAGCGGCAGCTCCGCGCCGCCCGTCATCTGGATGCTCAGGCCCGACGAATTGCTGAAATCCTGGCCGAGGCTCCACGACACGTCCTTCTTCGTCGTGTCCATGTCGATGACGATGCTCTGCGACGGCTGTGCGTTGGAGACAGTGAATTGAACGCGCGTGTAAGTATTGCTCATGACTTCGACCCTCTATGTATTGGTCTCTGCTGGTCAATGGCCCTCGGTATCCATCTCTCCACGCGTGTTGCGAAGCAGATCGAATTGCCGTTGCCGCCCCGGAAATAGCGTTAGTTTGATTACTGAAGCGAGGGTGTGGCTTGATGCAGCTAGACAATAGCGGTTAACAAAATGGGATGCAAACTTTTTTTGGGTCGGGTTTTACCTGAAGAGGCTTGATGGAAATTAGAGTCGTGACGGCATATTTAACACATCTGCCTATCTAATTTTTGTTGGTGGCGGGCCGTCTGTAAATTTATTTTCTCTGTAATTGCCTTGCCATCATTCTTGATTATTGGAATGGAATTTTTCATTTTGAAAGCTTGATATCAAAATGAATTTCCATGGTGCAGCGCGGCGCGTTTGCGCTACGACGCCCGATAGCGCGAGTCGGCGGGAATCTCGTCGGGCAGCGGCTCGCCGGCGATGTCGAGCAGCGAGCGCTCGATCTGGCGCGTCAGCGTATCGAGCGCGAGATGATGCGGGCCGGTGCCGAAGGGCTCGGCGATATGCCCGGCGATGGTGTCGAGCGCGATCAGCGTGTACGAGACGAACACCGACACGAAGGGCGTGGCGAAGCCGATCGAATCGACCAGCCCGAACGGCAGCATCACGCAGTACGAATAGATGGTCCGGTGCAGCAGCACGTGATAGGGGAAGGGGATCGGCGTCGAGGCGATGCGCTCGCAGCCGGCCAGCTTCGCGCCCAGCTCGTCGAGCTGCGCGTCGAGCATCCACAGCTGCGTGTCGCCGAGCTTGCCGGCGCGCTGGCGCTCGGCAAGCTGCCGGCGCAGCGCGTGCAGGATCGCCACCGGCTTGAAATGGGCCGCCTCGATGCGCGCGAGGCAGTCCGCGTCGAGATAGCGCGCGAGATCCTCGGCCGGATCGGTCTGGCGCAACTGGTGCTTCATCGCGTAGACGAAGGCGATGGTGGTGCGCGTGAAGGCGGCGCCGTCGTCGGTGCCGCCGTAGGAGAGCGCCTGCGAGACCAGCGCGCGCGTCGAGGTCAGCACGCCGCCCCACAGCTTGCGCGCTTCCCAGTAGCGGTCGTAGCTGACGTTGTTGCGGAACGCGGCGAAGATCGCCAGCGCCAGGCCGGCGAGCGTGAACGGGGTGGGATTGAGCGGCACCTTGGTGCCGAGGATGCGGCCGTCGGTGAGCAGGGCCAGCAGGCTGATCACGGTCATCACCGCGAGCTGCGGCAGGATCGATTGCAGCACCGAGCCGTTCCAGACGAACAGCATCCGGAACCAGTGTTCGCGCGGGCGAATGATCATGACGGCAACTCCGGTGCGACGGGTGAGGCAGGCAACACTACCAGAAACGGGACGTCACGCCGACGAATCGCGGCGGGGAAGGGTTCGTGGGGTTCCCGGGTTCGGGACCGACGAAGCGCGGGCGGCGTCGCCTCGGCCGTCAGGCCGGCGCGAGCCGCCTGCGCTTGTGCCTCAGGCCGCCGCGCGCGTGGCGGCCGTCACCGAGCGATGCATCAGCACCGGGATCGACTTCGAGGTGGGCGTGTTCGCGATGTCGGCCGTGCTGTCGAGCGGCACCAGCGGATTGGTTTCCGGGTAGTAGGCACCCAGGCAGCCGCGCGGGATGTCGTATTCGACCAGCAGGAAACCGTCGGCGCGCCGTTCGATGCCGTCGTGCCAGACCGTTTCGAGATCGATCCAGTCACCGGCCTCGAAGCCCAGCATCGCCAGGTCGTCCTTGTTGGCGAACACCACGCGGCGCTGGCCGAACACGCCGCGATAGCGGTCGTCGAGCGCGTAGATGGTGGTGTTGTACTGGTCGTGCGAGCGCGTGGTCATCAGCGTCAGCAGCTTCTCGCCGTGCAGGGCACGGGCGCGCTGGATCGGCGTGTCGGTCGGCATCGGATGCGCCACGAAGTTCGCCTTTCCGTTCGGCGTGATCCAGTCGCGCTCGCGCGAGGCCACGCGCAGGTGGAAGCCGCGCGGCTGCGCGATGCGCTCGTTGTAGTTCTCGAAGCCCGGCAGCACCGCCTCGATCGCGTCGCGCACGCGTGCGTAGTCGTCGATGTAGGCTTGCCAGTCGACGCTGTCGTGCGGGCCGAACAGGGCCATCGCCATGCGCGCGACGATCGCCGTTTCCGACAGCAGGTTCGGCGAGGCCGGCTTGTTCATGCCGTAGGAGACATGCACCATGCTCATCGAGTCCTCCACCGTCACGCCTTGCGAGACGCCGTTCTGCAGGTCGATCTCGGTGCGGCCGAGGGTCGGCAGGATCAGCGCGTCGCGGCCGTGGACCAGATGGCTGCGGTTCAGCTTGGTGGTGATGTGGACCGTCAGCGCGCAGCGGCGCAGGCCGTCCCAGGTGCGCGGCGTGTCGGGCGTGGCCATCGCGAAGTTGCCGCCCAGCCCGATGAACACGTTCAGCTTGTCTTCCAGCATCGCCTCGATGGTTTCCACCACGTCGTAGCCGTGATGGCGCGGCGGCTCGAAATCGTAGACCTGGCCGAGCCGGTCGAGGAAGGCCATGGTCGGCTTTTCCTCGATGCCGACCGTGCGGTTGCCCTGCACGTTCGAGTGGCCGCGCACGGGGCAGAGGCCCGCGCCTTCGCGGCCGATATTGCCGCGCATCAGCATCAGGTTCGACAGCATGTGGATGGTCTGCACCGAATGCTTGTGCTGGGTGATGCCCATGCCCCAGGTCGAGATCACGCGCTCGCTCCTGGCATACAGTTCGGCCAGCGAATCGATCTGCTCGTAGGACACGCCGCTCTCGGCGGTCAGCGCAGCCCAGCTCTCGGCGCGCAGGTCGTCGGCGAAGGCCTCGAAGCCGGCGGTGTGCTCGTCGATGAAGGCGGTGTCGAGCACGCGCGGCCGGCCGGCCAGCACGGCCGCGTCGTCGAACTCCAGCACGCGCTTGGCGAGGCCCTTGAGCAGGGCGAAATCGCCGCCGATCACCGGCTGCACGAAGCGCGAGGAGATCTTCGTGCTGCCCATGGTGAGCATCTCGATCGGGCTTTGCGGATCGGAGAAGCGTTCCAGGCCGCGTTCCTTGAGCGGGTTGATCGAGACGATGGTGGCGCCGCGCTTGGCCGCCTCGCGCAGCTCGCCGAGCATGCGCGGGTGGTTGGTGGCCGGGTTCTGGCCGAAGATCATCAGCAGGTCGGCGTGCTCGAAATCCTCCAGCGTGACGGTGCCCTTGCCGACCCCGACGGTGGCCGGCAGCCCGCGGCTGGTGGCCTCGTGGCACATGTTCGAGCAGTCGGGGAAGTTGTTGGTGCCGAAGCGGCGCACCAGCAACTGATAGAGGAAGGCGGCTTCGTTGCTGGCGCGGCCCGAGGTGTAGAAGGCGGCGCGGTTCGGATCATCGAGCGCCTTCAGGTGGCGCGCGATCAGGGCGAAGGCCGCGTCCCAGGCGATCGGCACGTAGCGGTCGCTGGCCGCGTCGTAGACCATCGGGTCGGTCAGGCGGCCGTGCTGCTCGAGTTCGTAGTCGGATTGCTCGAGCAGGGCCGTGACGGTGTGCTCGGCGAAGAAATCGGGGCCCACGCGCTTCGAGGTGGCCTCGGCGGCCACCGCCTTCACGCCGTTCTCGCAGAATTCGAAGGTCGAGGCGTGCTGGCGATCCGGCCAGGCGCAGCCGGGGCAGTCGAAGCCGTCGGGCTGGTTCTGGCGGAACAGGGTGCGGTAGTTGCCGCCCGCCACGCGTTCCTTGATCAGGTTGATCGCCACCTGCTTGACCGCGCCCCAACCGGCGGCCGCATGGTGGTAGGGCTCGATGCGCGGGACGGGGGCTTTCTTCTTCATGGCTGCTCGGCTGTCGGAAGCCGCTTCCAGCGGCGATGGAAGCAGATTAGACGCAGTGCAACATAACGTGGGTACACACCTGATCCATCGCAAAAAGAGTACAGTTTCGTTTTCTGGATAACAGATGGCGAGCACTGTGCTTGCGTTTGCTCACAAAAGGGGCGGCATGAAGCGTTACGAGAAGCTGGCCGACGAGATCGACGAGATGATCCGGCGCGGCGTCTACCTGCCGGGCGAGCGGATTCCCTCGGTGCGGCAGGCGAGCCGCCAGCACGACCTGAGCATCACCACCGTGGTGCGGGCCTACCTGGTGCTGGAGAGCCGCGGCGCGATCGAGAGCCGGCCGCAATCGGGCTACTTCGTGCGGGCCCGCGAGCAGGCCGCCGACCAGCCGGCGCTGCATGCCAGCACGCCGATCGCGGTGTCCTCGACGGTCGACGTGAGCCGGCTGGTGCTCTCCACGCTGCGCTCGATCGCGCGCGACGACGCGGTGCCGCTCGGCTCGCCGTATCCGGACCCGGCGCTGTTTCCCTCGCAGCGGATCGCGCGCCACATGCACGGCATCGCGCGGCGCCGCACGCGCTGGGGCGTGATGGACGACCTGCCGCCCGGCAACCCGGAGCTGATCCGGCAGATCGCGCGGCGCTACGGCGAGCGCGGAATCGCCGTCGATCCGAACGAGATCGTGGTGACGATCGGCGCGACCGAGGCGATCAACCTGTGCCTGCAGGCGGTGGCGCGGCCCGGCGACACCATCGCGGTGGAGTCGCCCACTTTCTACGCGATGCTGCACGCGATCGAGCGGCTGGGCATGCGCGCCATCGAGGTGGCCACCCATCCCGTGGACGGCATCGATCTCGATGCGCTGGCGCGCATCCTCGAGCGCGAGAAGATCGCCGCCTGCATGGTGATGCCGAACTTCCAGAACCCGCTCGGCTTTCGCATGAGCGACGAGCGCAAGGCGGCGCTGGTCGAGCTGCTGGCGCGCCACGACGTGCCGGCCATCGAGAACGACGTCTACCACGAGCTGTATTACGGCGAGGCCCGGCCCAGCGCGCTGAAGTCCTTCGACCGGCATGGGCTGGTGCTGCACTGCGCGTCGTTCTCGAAGAGCCTGTCGCCGGCCTACCGGATCGGCTGGGCGATGCCGGGGCGCTACCGCGACCAGGTCGAGAAGCTCAAGTTCCTGAATACGCTGGCCACGCCCGCGCTCGACCAGTTGGGGATCGCCGAGTACCTGCGCCACGACGGCTACGACCATCACCTGCGCCGGATCCGCAAGACCTTCGCGCAGCAGGCCAACCTGATGGGCGCGATGGTGCGGCGCTTCTTCCCCGACGGCACGCGCATCTCGCAGCCGGCGGGCGGTTACGTGCTGTGGGTGGAACTGCCGCCGGGCTGCGACGCGATCGCGCTTTACCAGCTCGCGCTGGCCGAGCGCATCACCATCGGGCCGGGGCATATGTTCTCGACCACCGGCAACTATCGTCACTGCATCCGGCTCAACTACAGTTATCCCTGGTCGGCGCAGATCGAGGAAGCGGTGCGCACGCTGGGCCGGCTGGTGGCGGCGGCGATGCCGGCGGGCGGCGAAACCAGGGCAGGCAAACGACGCGGACAGGATCAGGAGGAGACACGATGACGATCGATGCGGGACATGACGAGGCGCGCGGCGGCGAGCCGCCGGAAGGCGAGGGCGAGGACGGGCTCGATCCCGTGATCGTCGCGGTGCTGGGCTGCCTGCGCGACGCGCTGAGCGAGACGCCCGGGCGCGCCTGGTCGCTGGCCAAGCTCAGCAAGCGCTCGCAGGTGCCGATGAGCACGCTGCGGCGCACGCTCACCGAGCTCGACGCGGCGGGGATCACGAAGACCGAGCTCAACGAGGAGGGGATCGGTCATGCGGTACTGACCGAGGAAGGAATCGGCTTGAGCGAGGCGTTGTTCGGCGGGCAGGGCTAGGCGCGGACGTTAGAGGCGGCGGCCCTTGCGGTCGCCCCGCGCCGCGCCGCATTGTGCTGGTGCGGCTCGCCCGGCTTCGATGGGCTCGCCCGCCCGCGCTGCTAGCCGAGTTCTTCGGCGAGGCCGACGAGTATGCCTTCGGGGCCCCGGATATAGCAGAGCCGATACACGTCCTGGTAGCGAACCACCTCGCCCACCAGTTGCGCGCCGAGCTTGCCGAGGCGGGCCAGCGTATCGTCGATATCCTCCACGGTGAACATCACGCGCAGGTAACCGAGCGCGTTGACCGGCGCTGCGCGATGGTCCGCCGCGACGGGCGGCGCGAGGAAGCGGGACAGTTCGAGCCGGCCATGGCCATCCGGCGTGCGCATCATGGCGATCTCGACGCGCATGCCGGGCAAGCCGGTGACGCCGTCCGCCCAATCTCCCTCGATCGGGGCGCGCCCTTCGAGGTCGAGGCCGAGCTCGGTGAAGAAGCCGATCGCGGCATCCAGGTCTTCCACCACGATGCCGACGTTGTCCATGCGCTTGACTGTCATGACGCCTCCTTGCTGTCGATCCGGCTCGCGGCCGCGGCCGGCAGGTTTCGCGCAGCCCGCCGCGCTCAGCTTGCGTCGAGCGCGACCTCGAAGCCCCGTTTCACCGCGGGGCGCTCGAACAGCGCCTCGTACCATCGCCGCACGTTCGGGTAGTCGGCCAGGTCGACCTTGTGCCGCTCGTGCCGCCAGGCCCAGCCGAGGATGGCGAAGTCCGCGATCGACAACGCGCCGGCCACGTATTCGTGCGCGGCCAGCCTGGCGTCGAGCACCGCGTAGAGCCGGCGCGTTTCGTCCGAGAAGCGCTTCAGGCCGTAGCGGCGCTCGTCTTCCGAGGCGAGCGCGATGAAGTGATGGACCTGCCCGGGCATCGGGCCGAATCCGCCCACCTGCCACATCAGCCATTCCATCACCGGTACCCGGTCGCGCAGGCTGGCAGGCAGGAACTTGCCGGTTTTCTCCGCCAGGTAGAGCAGGATCGCGCCGGACTCGAACACGCTGATGGGGCGAGCGTCCGGGCCCTGCGGATCGACGATGGCGGGAATCTTGTTGTTCGGGCTGATCGCGAGGAATTCGGGCGCGAATTGCTCGCGGTTCGCGATATTCACGGGGCGAACCACGTAGGGCACGGCCATTTCTTCCAGCGCGACGCTGATCTTGCGGCCATTCGGCGTGTTCCAGGCATACAGCGCGATCGGTTCGGGGGTCATGGGTTCAGCTCAGGTCGTGGTCGATATATTGGGTGAAACCGGCGCGCGTCGCGAGCGACGCATACCAGCGCTCGAGGTTCGGCATCGGGGGCCGTTGCACACCCGGCAAGCCGAACCATCGCTTGGCGAACGCGCCGAGCACGATATCCGCGATCGTGAACGACTCGCCCTCGACGAAGTCGCGCCCGTCCAGTTGCGCGTCGAGCAGCTTCCATACCGCCGCCACCTTGACGATATCGGCAGCGAGCTTGTCCTCGTCGCGCTCGCTGGCAGGCGTGCGGACGATCGCCCAAAACACGGGCCGCTCGGCCGGCTGCAGGGTCGACAGCGACCAGTCGAGCCAGCGGTCGATGCCGGCGCGCTCGCGCGGCGTGGAGGGATAAAGCAGGCTGGACGCGCCGTATTGCATCGCCAGGTAGCGCAGGATCGAGTTCGACTCCCACAGCACGAGATCGCCGTCGACCAGCGTCGGGATCTTGCCGGTCGGGTTCATCGCCAGATAGTCGGCCTCGGTGTTGCGCCCGAACTGCAGGCCGGCATCGATGCGTTGGTAGGGCAGCGCCAGCTCGTCGCAAATCCACAGCAGTTTCTGGACGTTGACGGAATTGGCACGTCCCCAGATGGTGATCATGTTGGTGTCCCCAGGTTTTGTGCTGCCGATCGACGGCGCGGGGCCGGCATCGTGCAGGTTCGCCATCCGCTGGGCGCGGGATGGTGCGCGTATTCTCGGGCTTTCCTGGCGGCGGTGGCAACCGGTTCATGACGCGGCCCTGAACCGGCTACCATAGCTTTCCCCTCGCGAACCGCCTCCGCCCATGACCACCCTCGCCAATCGTCCCAATCTCGCGCTCGTCGTCATCGATCTGCAAAACGGCGTGGTCGCCCAGGCGCATCGGCGCGACGAGGTGCTCGTCGTCGTCGACGGCTTGATCCGGCAGGCGCGCGCTGCCGGCATCCCGGTGGTCTGGGTCCGTCATGCGGATGCCGATCTGGAGGCCGGCAGCGAGGCCTGGCGGATCGTCCCCGAACTGGCGCCGGCTCCCGGGGAGGCGATTGTCGAGAAAGGCTATCGCGACGCCTTCGAGGACACCGAGCTCGAAGCGGTGCTGTCGCGGCTGGGCGTCGGCCGGCTGATGGTGGTGGGGGCGCAGACCGACATGTGCATCCGCTCGACCCTGCATGGCGCGCTGGTCCGCGGTTACGACGCGATGCTGGTGGGCGACGCGCACACCACGGAAGACCTCGCGCAGTGGGGCGCGCCGCCTCCGGACGCGGTGATCCGGCATACCAATCTCTACTGGGCCAATCAGAAGGCGCCGGGCCGCGCGGGCGGCGTGATCGAGAGCCGCGACGTCGATTTCGCGCGCGAGCGCGGCTGACGACCCTTGAATGCGGTCGAAGGCGACGCGACACGGCCCGTCGCCCCGCATCCGGCGGCTTCATCGACACGACTGCCCGGCGCGCCCGCTGGTACCGAATCCCCCCCGATCATCATGCTCAAACCGATAACCGACGATATCTGGCATCTCCAGCATGCCTTCGTGGCGGCCGGCCTGCCCATCTCCTCGCGCATGACGGTGGTGCGACTCCGCGATTCGTCGCTGTGGCTGCATTCCCCGGTGCCGATGTCGGCGCAGGTGCGGGCTCAACTCGACACGCTCGGGACGGTGCGCTACATCGTGGCGCCCAACAAGGCGCATCACCTGTTCGCGGGTGCCTGCCTGGAGGCGTTTCCCGAGGCGATGCTGTTCGGCGCGCCGGGCCTGGCCGCCAAGCGTCCGGACCTGCGTGGCCTGCGTGAATTGATGCGCGAGGTGGAGCCGGCCTGGGCGGCCGATTTCGATCAGGTCTTCTTCGAGGGCATTCCGTTCGGCAACGAAACGGTCTGGTTCCACAAGGCCTCGCGCACGCTGATCGTGACCGACCTGTGCCAGTGGTGGCGCGGCGAGCTGAGATTCGCGGCCAGGGCCTTCGCCTCGATGACGGGCGTGCGCAAGCGCCTGGCCGTGCCGCGAACGGTTCGCATGGTGGTCAAGGATCGCCGGGCGGCGCGCGCGAGCGCGGAGCGAATCCTCGCCTTGCCGTTCACGCGCGTGATCATGGCGCACGATGCGATCGTCGACGAGGACGCGCATCGCGCGCTCGAACAGGCGTTCGAGGCGTTTTCCGCGCGCTAGGGCCGCTAGGGCCGATTATTCCAGGGCGGCGCCCCGTCTATTCGCCGACCCAGTTGACCGCGTCCTCGAGCGGCGCGCGCGTGGTGCGATACGAGTTGGCCGGATGCGTTTCGTCGGCGTAGCCGAAGGAGATGGCGCACACCATTCGCCGTTCCTCGCCCAGGCCCAGTTCCTGGCGGACCCGCTTCGCATAGGAGGACAGCGCGGCCTGGGGAATGCTGGCCACGCCGCAGGCCTGCGCGGCCAGGATGAAGTTGCTGACGTAGCAGCCGCAATCCACCGCGCCATAGACGCCCAGCGCCTCGTCGGTGGTGATCACGGCGACATGCGGGGCGCCGAACAATCGAAAATTCTCCAGCGTCTGCCGCAGATAGGCGGGCTTGTCGCCGCGCTCGATGCCCAGCGCGCCGTAGAGCTGGAAGCCGCTCTCGCGCCGGCGCTCCAGGTAGACGCCGCGGTATTCGCGCGGGAACACGAAGTCGGGTTCCGGCGGCGCGCCGCTCGACGCGTGCTCGTACAACACGCGCTTGAGCCGCTCGGTTCCCGCGCCGGTGGTGATCGTGACCTGCCACGACTGGCTGTTGCACCAGGAAGCGGTGCGCTGCGCCGCGGCGAGGATGGTCTCGATGATCGCGCGGGGAACCGGCTCCGGCCGGAATGCGCGACAGCTATAACGCTCGTCGAGCAGTCGGCGCACGACTTCGAGCGCGTGAGGGGCGGCGGCGTGAGGCGGCAGGGCTTCCGGTTCGGAGGCGGGCATGGAGGTTCCCGGGAGGGTTGGCGTCGCATCGATTCTCGACGATCCCGATCGGCATGTCGAACGGCCGCCGCCGTGGCCATCGAATCGCCTTCATCGGTTTGCAAATGGCTGTCGATGCGATAGGGCTCCCGGGCGTCGCCGCTCAGTCGGCCTGCCGTGCCGGCCGTGAAAACACGTTCACGAGATTGCCGTCGGGGTCGCGCAGCAGCAGGGAGCGGTTGCCCCAGGGCATCACGGTGGTCGGCATCACGAGCTCCGCCTGCGCCGCCTTCATGCGGTCGAACACGGCGTCGACGTCGTCCACCTCGAACTCCAGGATCGCCGACCGATTCGACGCCGCGACGGCAGCGCCGGCATTGAAGCGCTCGATCAACTGCTCGGCCGAGAGCGCCAGCGTGGCTCCCTCGAACCGTATCTCGGCGAAGCCATCGGCGAGGCGGGTGGCCTCGAGGCCGGAAAGCTGCTGGTAGAACGCGATCAGGCCTTCGAGATTCCGGGTTGCGACACGAATCGATGCGAACTTCATTGCGAGCTCCTGACAGGAAAGGGCGCCCAGTCTAGTCGGCCGCGCTGTCAGATCCTGACAGCAGGGAACGCCGATGCCGGGCGGCCCGATTATTTTCAATATTTAATATTGAAATGAAAGGGCTGCGTCCGTTCGCAAGAGTGTTGAATATGATTGAATATCTGTGCCTCGCATTGAATCGAAAACTTAATGTCTTATCTTTCCCTTGCCGTGCGTTGATATTGCCGATGGTTGGCGATGTCGAATGCAGAGGCGCCGATATTAAATTACCGGAGAGAAACCATGAGCAACGATTCCCATGTTCAACCGCCGAGCGGCGGGTATATCACGGATCACACCGTCGACGGCCGGCAGCGCAAGGGCGTGAAATTCATCGCGGGCTCATTCGCCTGCTACGAGCATTACGATATCGTGGTGGAAGGTAATACGTACCAGAATCCCGAGCGGATCGACAAGGAACTCATCGTGCTGGTGCCCGCCGACGTGGATGTCGCCTACAACAGCCGGATCGGCGTGTACGGCGCCAACGGGACCGAAGCGAGCAAGACGCTGTTCCTGGGAGGGGAAGTGGTACGTCCGTTCGGCGGGCGCGTCGACAATGCCGAGTCGCTGACGCGGGTGATTTTCGAGGGCGGCAACATCGGGCGCTATGCCAATTATTCAACCGAGGTTTCGGGCAAGGAATATGGCGGTATCAAAATCATCCCCGAAAGCAATGCCGTCGAACTTCCCTTGAAGGTGGACGAGAACGTGCAGGTGATCGTGTATGGCCACAACGATGCCGACAAGAAAATAACGGTATTCGATGGCCTGGCGGAGGCGCTGCCGGTTCACGGTTTTGTCGTTTTCCATGGATCGACCTCCACTTGCGTGATGTTCCAGAAAGGGGACATGACCAAGTATTCGGCGGGATACAAGCTCAGCTACGAGGACGGAAAATCGACCACGAAGTTTATCGGGCTGGAGCCGATTCACATTCGTTTCGAATCGGTCGGCAAGAATATCCGCACCGAAGTCAAGCTCCACTCCCTGAAACCCGATGGCAGCGAGGACCGTCTGCTGTTCCAGGGCCGATATAACGACGACGAGCATTTCCGGGCCGAACATTCCTGAGCCCCGCCAGTGCAGGCCACGCCGCCGAACCGCGGCGGCGCGGCTGGCCGATGCCGGCGAGGATTCAGGCCTGGCCCGAGTCGGCGCCGCCCTTGCCGCGCCGATTCGCGTCGTCGTCGGCCATCGCCTTCTGCCGCAACACGAACTCGACGAAGCGCGCCGCCGCCGGATCGCCCATCTCGGCCGGATGCGCGAGATGCAGCGGCGCGGAAAAGCCGGCGTCGTCGGCCAACGGGCAGAACACCGCGCTGCGATGGTCGTAGCGGCGCATCGAGGCCGGCACCAGCGTCACGCCCAGCCCGGCCGCCACCATGTGGATGCCGGTCAGCATGCGCGGCACCTCGCGCGCGACGTGCGGCACGAAACCCTGGCGCCGGCAGGCGGCGAGGAAATCGGCATACATCCCCGGCGCGCCGGGCCGCCGCACCAGGATGAATTCCTCGTGCTCCAGCGCCTTCAGCGAGATCGTCGGCGGCGGGTCGCCTTCGGCCATCGCCGCCAGCAGCCGATGCCCGACCGGCAGCACCGCCACCATCGGCTCGTCGAGCAGCGGCTCGAAGGCGATGCCGGGCAGGGTGTCCACCGGCTTGCGCAGGAAGGCCACCTGTAGCTGCCCGTTGGCGAGCCGCTCGGTCAGCTCGGCGGCGTTCAGCTCGGCCAGGGTGATCTCGATGCCGGGGTGCGCGGCGCGAAAGCCGCGGATCGCGTCGGTCGTCATCGGATGGAAACCGGCCGAGCTGGTCAGGCCCACCGCGATGGTGCCCAGCTCGCCGCGCGCGATCCGTCGCGCGTGTGCAACACCTTGCTGCAGGGTTTCCAGCACCAGCTCCGCGTTCTGCGCGAAGGCGCGCCCGGCAGGCGTCAGCTCCACGCCGCGCGGCTGCCGCACGAACAGGTCGAAACCGATCTCCTCCTCGAGCAGGCGAATCTGCTGCGACAGCGGCGGCTGCTGCATGGCGAGCCGTTCGGCGGCGCGGGTGAACTGGCCTTCCTCGGCAACGGCGAGGAAGTACCGCAGGTGACGCAATTCCATGCAGGGGGCTCCGGCGGGGCGGGACGATCGACCCATATTCTACATATATGGGACTACAAGGAAATCGATATTTTACATCTGGTTCGGGACTCCCTAGGATTGCGCCTGACACGTCGAACCCATATACGGCGGGGCTTTCCGGGCGACCGGGGCAGCCGCCACGACGGCACAACAACGTCCAGGAGACCCGTTATGAAGAAGCACCACGCCGCAGCGGCCATGCTGCTTGTCGGATGCGCGTCCGCTTACGCGCAGCAGGACGAAGTCGACGAGGCCTTGCAGCTCGCGACGGGCGGCGGTGGAGGCGGCGGCAGCTCGGTCATGCTGTATGGCGTGATCGACGCGAACGTCGAATACCTGAGCCACGCGGCCAAGGGCGGCAGCGGCTCGCTGGTGCAGATGAATTCAGGCGGGATCCACAATTCGCGCTTCGGCGTGCGCGGCACGGAAGACCTCGGCGGCGGCAATGCCGCGTGGTTCGTGCTCGAATCCGGCTTCAACACCAACGACGGTACCCAGGCCACGGCCGGCACGCTGTTCAACCGCACCTCGGCGGTCGGCCTGTCGAACCGCACCTTCGGCTCGCTGTCGTTCGGCCTGCAATACACCCCGATGTACGACATCCTGCTGCGCTACGACCCGATGTCGTTCTCGCCGCAGTACACCTGGTTCCCGACCACCGGCTCGTCGAACGACTTCTCGTTCCGCGCGCGCAACAGCAACATGGTCAAGTACGTCGGCCGTTTCGCGGGCGTCACTGCGATCGCAGGCTACAGCTTCGGCGGCGATGCGGCCTCGTTCCAGAGCAGCGCGGCCTACGGCGGCGGCCTCGACTACGACGGCGGCACCTTCGGCGCCGCGGTTGCCTACGATTACCGCAACGGCGCGGTCAATACCAGCGGCAACTTCACCAAGTCGCGCAACCTGAGCCTGTCGTTCCGCCAGGACATCGGCCGCGGCCAGCTGATGGCCGGCTACGAGCACTTCCTGACCAACCCGGCCAGCACCAAGACGGCCTCGTCGGCGCAGGCGCTGTGGTTCGCGGGCGTGCGCTACCCGGTGATGCGCAACCTGAAGGTGACGGCCGCCTATTACTACGACCAGGACAAGACGCCGGGCAACTCGAATACCTGGATGGGGGTGCTGAGCACGCAATACGCGCTGTCCAAGCGCACCTCGCTGTACGCGACGGTGGCCTATGCGCAGGCCACGCGCGGCAACAACGGCACGTACACGCCGGTCGGCACCACCGACGCCACGGCCTTCGGTCCGAACCAGACCGGCGTCACGCTCGGCATGTTCCACCGGTTTTGATGAATCATGATGTCGGGCCCGGGCCGCGCGCCGCGCGGCAGCCCCCAGGAGTCGTATTGATGCAAGTCCAAGCGATCACCCCTCGCGCCCTGCGAGTCGCCTGCGCCGCCGCCTTCGCGGCGCTGGCGCTCGCCGGCGGGCCGGGTGCCCGGGCCGCCGAGGCCTCGGGCGCCGCCGCGCCGCATGTCTACAACGCGCATCTGCGCCCCGTGTCGGTGATCTCCGGCACGCGGCTGCGCCTCGACACGACGGCCGGCGCCGCCGAGTTCCCGCTCTACCTGTCGCGCGACTGGAACCAGCCGTTGCCCGACGTGACGCGCGCGGTGATCGTGATCCACGGCAAGCTGCGCAATGCCGATCGCTATTTCGAGAGCGCGGAGAAGGGGCGCGACGCGGCCGCGGAGAAGGGCGCCGAGGTTGCCGGCACGCTGCTGATCGCGCCGCAGTTCCTGGCCACGCTCGACCTGGCCGGCCGCACCGACCAGCCCGCCGACCTGCTGCGCTGGGACGCGAACGGCTGGATGGCCGGCGAGGACGCGCTCGCGCCGGCGGCGGTGAGCTCCTACACGGTGCTCGACACGATCGTCGAGCGCCTGGCCGATCGCAAGCGTTTCCCGAACCTGAAGACGGTGGTGTTCGCCGGCCATTCGGGCGGCGGCCAGGTGGTGCAGCGCTACGCGGTGGCCGCGCGCGAGACCGGCGCGCTGGCGCGCGAGGGCATCGCCCTGCGCTACGTGGTGTCGAGCCCGTCCTCCTATGCCTATTTCGATGCCGAGCGCCCCGGCGCCGACGGCAAGCCGGCCGCGTTCGACGCGGCCGCCTGCCCCGGCTACGACGACTGGAAGTACGGCATGGCGCATCGCCCGCCGTACCTGGCCGATCGCACGCCGGCCCAGCTCGAGGCCGCCTACGTCGCGCGCCGCGTGACCTACCTGGTGGGCGGCAAGGACGACGATCCGCAGCAGAAGGCGCTCGACCAGAGCTGCCCGGCCGAAGCCCAGGGCCCGCAGCGCGTGGCACGTGCCGAAGCCTATTTCCACTACCTGCAGGGCCGCCATCCGCAGGGGCTGAACCAGAGCCTGCACGTCGTGCCGGGCGTCGGCCACAACGGTGCGCGCATGCTGACCTCCGCCTGCGCGCTGGCGACCATGTACGACACGCCGGGGTGTGGATCATGAGCCGCATGAACCAGGTTTCCCAATCCTCCGCCGAGCCGCTCGGCCAGGGCTCGCAGCACGAGCCGGCCGCGCGCCTGTCGCCGTCGATGGTGCGCCGCGCGATCTTCGCCTCGGTGCTCGGCAACGGCCTCGAATGGTTCGACTTCCTGATCTACGGCTACTTCTCGAAGATCATCGCCCAGGTGTTCTTCCCGGCCGGCAATGCGCTGGTCTCGCTGCTGCTGACGCTGGCCACCTTCGCGATCGGCTTCTTCGTGCGGCCGATCGGCGGGATCCTGCTCGGCATCTACGCCGACCGCGCCGGCCGCAGCCGCGCGATGTCGCTGCTGATCATCTCGATGGCGCTCAGCACGCTGCTGATGGGCCTCACGCCCGGCTACGCGCAGATCGGCTACGCCGCGCCCGCGCTGGTGATCCTCGCGCGCGTGCTGCAGGGGTTGTCGGTGGGCGGCCAGTTCGCCACCGCCTCGGCGATGCTGGTGGAATACGCGCCGCCGGGACGCAAGATGTTCTACGGCAGCTTCAACATGACGGCGCAGTCGTTCGCGCTGCTGCTGTCCTCGGGCACCGGCTACCTGCTCACCACCCAGCTCTCGCACGAGTCGCTGGTGGCCTGGGGCTGGCGCCTGCCGTTCCTGTGCGGCGCGCTGGCCGGCCCGCTGGGCTTCTACATCCGCCACAAGGTGGCCGAGTCGCCGGAATTCCAGCAGTTGCGCAAGGAGAACGCCGGCGCGCGTCCCAAGGTGCCGCTGCGCGATTTCTTCCGCGACAACGGCCGCGCCGCGCTCTGCGCGATGGGCGTGATCGCGGTGGGCGCGGCCACCAACTACGTCTGGCATTCCTATATCGCCGTCTATGTCGAGCGCCAGCTGCACCTGCCGCTGGAGGTCGCGCTGCGCGGCGCGTTCTTCTCGGGCGTGCTGAACCTGTTCCTGTTCCCGTTGTCAGGGCGCCTGGCCGATCGCTACGGGCCGTACAAGCTGTTCTACCCGATCACGATCCTGTGGATGCTGTGCGCCTATCCGCTGTTCGCCTACGTGGTGTCGGAGCCTTCGGCCTCGCGCCTGTTCACCGCGCAGATCATCTCGACGGTGTTCCTGGCGGCGATGTCGGGCGCCCACCCGGGCATGCTCGCCACGCTGTTCCCGGTGCGCAGCCGCTCCTCGGGCGTGGCGCTGTCGTACAACATCGCCGTCACGCTGTTCGGCGGCCTGGCGCCGTTCACGATCACCTGGCTGACCTCGCTCTCGGGCAGCAGCCTGACCCCCGCGTTCTATCTGATCTTTGCCGGCTTCGTGTCGCTGGCGCTGGTCGGGCTGTCCCGCCGCGGACATCCCGAGCTCGGCGCCGATACGCCGGCCACCACGAGGACCCCCGCTTGAGCACCGTGCCTGAACATGCGCATGACGAACGCGCGCCGAACGAACGGCCCGTCGACGTCGTCGCCCCGCAACACCTGACCGTCACGGCGCCGGCAGGCACCGGCGTGGTTCCGCTGTTCGCCACCGGCGAGTGGAACGCGTCGCAGCCCGGCGTCGACACCGCGGTGATCCTGCTGCACGGCCGGCTGCGCAACGCCGATGCCTACTTCAAGTTCGCCCATCGCGCGCGTGCCGCCGCCGGCCGCAATTCCAACGACACCGTGCTGCTGGTGCCGCAGTTCCTGGCCCAGGCCGACGTCGAGGCGCATCGCCTGCCGGCCGAGACGCTGTGCTGGGACTGGACCGGCTGGATGGGCGGCGGCGAGGCGCTGGCGCCGGCGCCGGTCAGCTCGTTCGACGTGCTGGACGCGCTGCTGGCCGCGCTGGCCGATGCCGACGCGTTCCCCTCGCTGCGCACCGTGGTGGTGGCGGGGCACTCGGGCGGCGGCCAGGTCGCGCAGCGTTATGCCGTGCTGGCGCGCGGCGAGGCGGCGCTCACGCGGCGCGGCATCGCCTTGCGCTACGTGATCGCGAATCCCTCGTCCTACGTCTATTTCGATACGCGGCGCCCCGATGCGGATGGCGGTTTCTCGCCCTTCGACGCGACCGCCTGCGCCGGCTTCAACGACTGGAAATACGGCCTCGACGCGCTGCCGGCCTATGCCAGCGAGCAACCGGCCGCGCGCGAGCCCGGTGCCTTCGAGCATGCCTACCTGAAGCGCGACGTGATCACGCTGCTCGGCGATCGCGATTGCGATCCTCGGCATCCGGCGCTGGACCGTTCCTGCGCGGCGATGGCGCAAGGCGCCCACCGGCTCGAACGCGGGCTGGCCTATGCGCGCTACATCGCCTCGCGCGGCGCGGCCTCGTGCACCCACGAGACGCATACGATCCCCGGTGCCGGCCACGATGCCGATGCCGTGTTCGGTTCGCCGGCCGGGATCGCCGCGCTGTTCGGCAAATCCGCCTGAGGCGCGCGCGCCGCACGAGCGGCGCCGTCGCGGGACGGCAGTGGAAGGAAGACTGAAAAGCAGCAGGCCGGACGGCGTCCGGGAACCATCGAAAATAATCAGGAGACCGTATGAACATGCCTCACCCGAATGCCCCGGCCGACCGGCTCGCCATGCCCGGCGCGACGGTCAAGCGCCGCGTGCCGGCGGCGCTGGTCGCGCTGGCGCTGCCGGCGATCGCGCCGGCGGTGCACGCGCAGGCCTGCAACAACCAGGCCCTGCCGGGCGGCGCGGCCTGCGTCTCGACCATCTCGGCCGGCCAGACCGTGAGCGGCACCACCATCAACAACGGCGGCCAGCAGACCGTGCGCGGCACCGCCGCGTCCACCACGGTGTCCTCGGGCGGCACCCAGACCGTCTCCTCGGGCGGCGCGGCCAACGGCACGCTGCTTTCGGGCGGCCGCCAGATCATCTCGCGCGGCGGCCTGGCCAGCGGCACGGTGATCGGCAACGACGGCCTGCAGACGGTGTTCTCGGCCGGCTCGACGATCAACACCGTGGTGTCCTCGGGCGGCACGCAGTACGTGTCGGCGGGCGGCTCGGCGTCCGGCACGCTGGTGGTGTCGGGCGGCAGCTTCGGCGTGTCGCGTGGCGGCCTGGCCGATGCCTCGGTGGTCAGCTCGGGTGGCCTGATGCGCGTCTACTCGGGCGGTTCGGCCACCAACAGCCTGGTGGCGGGCGGCAAGCAATACGTCTCGGCCGGCGGCGCGACCACGGGCACGGTGATCAGCGCCGGCTCGCAGGTGGTGTTCACCGGCGGCGCGACCACCGGCACGGTGGTCAACGGCGGCATCCAGCTGGTGTCGAGCGGGGGCCTGGCGAGCGGCACCCAGGTCAACGCGGGCGGCAACCAGACCGTGCTGCTCGGCGGCTCGGCCGCGCAGAGCACGGTGGCGGCGGGCGGCAACCTGACGGTCGACGTCGGCGGCACCACCGCGGCCGGCCCGGTGGCCGCGCAGACGCTGGGCGGCGTCACGCTGGCCGGCACCCTCACGGTGGAGGAGAACGCGGCCGACCTGCTGACCGGCAAGGCCGCGCTGACGATCGACAGCCTCGCCATGCAGGGCGGCTCGGTGCAGCTCTCCGCGCCCAAGGGCGGCGGCTTCAAGACGCTGACCGTCAACCAGCTCTCGGGCAGCGGCCAGTTCGTGCTGAGCACCAACGTGGGCGCGGGGCAATCCGACAAGCTGGTGGTCGCGCAGGGCACCGGCGCCTACACGCTGTCGGTGCACGATTCGAGCACGGTGCCGGCCGCCGCGAACGCGCGGGTCGAGCTGGTGCAGGCGAGCGGCACCGGCGCCACCTTCTCGCTGGCGGGCGCGAGCGGCATCGACGTGGGCGCCTACAAGTTCGCGCTGCAGGACGACAACGGCAACTACTTCCTCGCCAATACCGGCCAGACCAGCGACGTGGCCTCGGTGGCGCAGGCCGCCGCCGCGACCGCGCCGATGCTGTGGATCCAGCAGCTCGAGACGGCCTTCTCCTACCTCGGCGACCTGCGCGCCGACGGCGGGCAGGGCGGCGGCCAGCTCTGGGTGCGCGCCTACGACCAGCGCCTCAAGACCAGCCCCGGCGGCACCTCGACCGAGCTGACGCTGTACGGCGCGCAGATCGGCCGCGACTGGGCCGTCGCCACTACCGCCGGCACGCTGCACGTGGGCGCCACCGGCGGCTACGCGCAGGCCAACGAAACCTTCGACGGGCTCGGCAACGGCAGCGCGCGTCCCTGGAACATCGGCGCCTACGCCGGCTTCGTCACGCCCTCGGGGCTGTTCGCCGACACGGTGGTGCGCTACCTCGGCTTCAAGCAGTCGCTGGGCGTCACCACGGCCGGCAACCAGGCCTCGGGCGACTACGCGCAATCGGGCTACTCGCTGTCGCTCGACGCCGGCAAGCGCTGGCAGTTCGGCGGGCGCTGGTGGGCCGAGCCGCGCGTCGAGCTGACCTACCAGCACGACGGCGCCGTGAACTACCAGACCTCGCTCGGCACGCCGGTGATGCTGGCCTCGAAGTCGCTGGTGCTGGGCGGCGCGGGCGCGCGCGTGGGCACCTCGTTCGCGGTGGGCGACCTGAAGCTCGACCCCTACGTGGGCGTCGAGGCGATGCACATCTTCAATTCGGGCCTGTCCGACACGATCGGCGGCAGCGCGCTCGGCGTGGCCTTGCCGAAGACCTGGGTCAGCGCCGATCTCGGCGTGGGTGCCTCGCTGACGCGCCACGTGCGTGCCTGGGGCGCCTTCGGCTACGGCAAGGGCCACGACTATTCGCAGCCCTGGGCCGTGACGCTGGGGATCAGCTATGTCGACTGACGCGCTGGAAGTGCGACGCCGCACGGCGTCGATCATCGAGGCGGCGATGTCGGCCGTCTCGGCCTCGGCCGCCGGCGCGACGCCGCGCGCGGTGGCCGCCGGTTCGGTGGGCGGCCTGCCGGCCGACGCTCGGGACCTTCCGGCAGTCTCGACCCTGGCGGCGCGCGCGACGCCCGCGATGATCGGCGATCCGCGCATGCCGGTGGTGGCCGTGCC
>NZ_VWWK01000099.1:0-26929 GCF_011753035.1 Burkholderia sp. Ax-1720
GGTGGCGGCGGCGTCTGGGGACGCGCCTGGGTGGTCGTCGGACGCGGCGGAACCGGTGGCGGTGGCGTCTGGGGACGCGATTGCATGGCCGGCGGTCGCGGCGGCGGGGGAGGGGGCGGCGGCGTCTGCGGACGGGCAGGCGCGGCGGATGTCTCGACGGGGCGCGGCGGCACCGGCGGCGGCGAGGACGATTGCGCGGGCGACTGCGCCGAGGTGGACGGCGATGCCACCTCGGGATACGGCCCCGGGCCGAACAGCGATTCGTAGGACGGCGGTGCGTCGTCGTGCTGCGGCTGTGCGCTATCCGCGCCATCCGCAACCGGCGGGCGCGGCGCGGCGGGCTCGGCGCCGTCCGAACCGGCCAGCAGCGCCGCCATGTGCGGCGACATCGGCAGTTGCGAGCCCTCGGCCGAACCGGCCGAATCGTGCGACGCCGAACTGGCCATCGATTCCAGGCTGGCCCGGCGCTGCCTCAGGTTCGCGCTCGGCGTGGTGACGCGTTGCTGCCGCCGCAGCGTGTTCAGCGCCTGCAGCGAGCCCGATCCGGCGCCCTGCTGGCTCGCCGCGCCGCTGGCCCGTGGCGAGGGGCCGTTGGTCTGTCGACTCTCCCCGCCGGTCGTGGTGGACGGCTGGTTGATCCGGGTCGAGTTGGTGACTGACGGAGGCGGCATGGACAGCGGTTCCCGTGTATGAGCCAGAGGGCGTGGTGACGGATCGTCGATCGGCGCGAAGGGCGGCGGTCCGGCGTGACGCCTCGGGACAATACCGGCCAGATAGCAGGTTTAACGCGGCGAGGCAGCGAAGCGGGCGGCGAAGACGAACCACGATCGCGAAACGCGAAGTTTCGGCGCGTGGGCAGCGCGCGCGTCGGGAAATCGTAAGGAGGGGGTGAAGCAGGAAGCCGCGAAGCGCGATGGCCCGGGCCTGGGCGGCCCGGGCGCGATGGCATTCAGTTCGTGCCGGTCCGCATCGGCAGCGCCTTCACGCCGCGCAGGTTGTTGCGGTGATGCCATTCGAGCCGGTCCAGATCGACCGGGCTCAGCTTCGGGAAGCGCGCCAGCATCGCGCCGATCGCGGTTTCCAGCTCCATCTGCGCGAGCCGCGCGCCCAGGCAGTAGTGGATCCCGCCGCCGAAGCTCAGCGAGGCCTTGGCATTGGCGCGGCGGATGTCGAGCCGGTCCGGCTCGGCGAACACCGCCGGATCGCGATTCGAGGCGCCCACCAGCAGGAACAGCAGGGTGCCGCGCGGCAGCGCATGGCCTTCCAGCTCGAGATCCTCGAACACGGTGCGCACCACCACCTGCACCGAGCTGTCGTAGCGCACCAGCTCGGCCACGCCGCCCGGCACCAGCGCCGGATCGGCCGCCATCGCCGCGAGGCTTTCCGGGTTGCGGAACAGCGCGATCATGGCGTTGCCCATGGTGTTCGAGGTGGTCTCGTGGCCGGCGATGAACAGCAGCATCACGTTGGCGATCACCTCCTTCTCGTCGAAGGTCTCGCCCTCGTCCTCCACGCTGATCAGCGCCGAGACCAGGTCCGTGCCGGGCTGGCGGCGACGTTGCTCGATCACGCCCTCGAAATAGGCCTCCAGCGCCAGCGCGCCTTCGTTGGCTTCGGCCAGCATGGCCTCGCCGAGCGGCGCCAGGTCCAGCGCCGAGGCCACGCAGCTGGCCGCGCGGCCCAGGCGCGCGCCGTCCTCGAAGGGGATGTCGAGCAGGCGGCAAATCACGTTGAGCGGCTGCGGCAGCGCGTAGTCGGCCACGAAGTCGAACTCGGGCTTGGCGGCGATCGCATCGAGCAGTTCATGCGTGGAGGCCTCGACGATCTCGCGCAGGTTCTCGATCTGCCGC
The DNA here is from genome assembly GCF_011753035.1 of Burkholderia sp. Ax-1720. Lineage (NCBI taxonomy): Bacteria > Pseudomonadati > Pseudomonadota > Betaproteobacteria > Burkholderiales > Burkholderiaceae > Burkholderia > Burkholderia sp. Ax-1720. Next base: position 1,851 of record NZ_VWWK01000099.1, read on the forward strand.
GCGTTGAAGGCCTTCATCAGCAGCTTGCGCAGCCGCGTGTGCACCGGCGGGTTCATCATCAGGAACATCCGGCTCAGCACCTGGAACACCGGCATGCCGACCCGCTCCTCGCCGTAGCGCACGCGCACGCTTTCCAGGTAGGTCTTGCCGGCGCGGCGCTCGCGCAGCAGCGCGTCGATCAGCGCGTAGTCGCCCGTCACGCGCACGTTCGGCGCGAGTTCGAGCAGGGCGCCCTTGGCGCGCAATTGCGCATAAAGCGGGTAGGGATCGGCGAAGAAGGCCGGCGAGGAGAAGGTGGCGAAGTTCATGGGGGGCGGTCGCGGGGCGGATGAGGAAGTATTGTCCATAACGCCCGGCCGCGGCAGTCCATTCCACGGGATGGAAAATTTTCTCGATTCGTCCGGCAGGTCGGCGCTTCGCCCCTGTGCTTGACGCGGCAGCGTCAGCGAAGCGAAAGCGCCGGAGCGCGGGCGCCGCCGCGCTTGCCTCCCGCCGCCGTCACGGCTTGCGGCCGAAGGCCTCGCGCAGCGCCCGCTTGGAACGCTCCAGCGTCGTGCGCCGCGATTTCGGCAGGTTGCGGCCGGCCCGGTTCACGTAGAAGTTCAGCATCGACATGGCCGACTGGAACGGCGAGGCCTTGCGGCGCCGGCTGTGCTCGGCCGAGCGCTTGAGCGAGGCCGCGATCGCCTTCGGATCGTCGGACTTGAAGATGTCGGATTCGATGTCGAGCGCGTCGCTGCGGGCGTCGACGGCGGCCGACCAGCGCTTGGGCGAGCGCGAGCCGGCGGTGCGCCCGCGTCCGGGGCGCCGCGTCGAGTGCTTGCCGGCGGGGCGCTTGCCTTGCGAACTCCGGTGCGCCGCCGGCTTGTGCGAGGAGGATGAGGTTTCGCTCATGGTTTCGGCTCCTTCGAAAGAGATTGCGGGGGAGCTCACTCGCCCGATTTGCCGCCGTTTCCGCCGCCGGAAGGCAGTACCGCCGACAGCACCTGCCTGGCGGTCTCGACGATCACGCCGCGTTCGCGCGGGTCGCCCTTCACCAGCGTCTCGGCGAAGTGCTTCGCCTGCTGCAAGGTGACGTGCGGCGGCAGCGGCGGCACCTCGGGGTCGCTCTTCACCTCGAGCACCACCGGGCGCTGCGAGGCCAGCGCCTCGTCCCAGGCTTCGCCCAGGCGCGCCGGGTCGTCCACATAGATGCCCTTCAGCCCGATCATCTCGGCGAAGCGGTGATACGGCACGTTCGGCACCTGCTGCGAGGCCTCGAACTTCGGGTCGCCCTCCATCACGCGCTGCTCCCAGGTGACCTGGTTCAGGTCCTCGTTGTTGAGCACCATGCAGATCCAGCGCGGATCGGCCCATTGCCGCCAGTATTTGGCGACCGTGATCAGCTCGGCCATGTTGTTCATCTGCATCGCGCCGTCGCCCACCATGGCGATCACCGGCCTGACCGGGAACGCGAACTTGGCGGCGATCGCATAAGGCACGGCCGCGCCCATCGAGGCCAGCCCGCCCGACAAGGAACCCATCATGCCGCGCCGCATCTGCAGGTCGCGCGCGTACCAGTTCGCGCAGGAGCCCGAATCGCTGGTGAGGATCACGTCGTCGGGCAGGCGCGGCGACAGCTCGGTGAAGGCGCGCTGCGGATTGACGCCGCGGCCCGGGCTCGCATCGGCGGCGGCGCGCTTGGCCAGCGTGCCCTGCCATTCGTCGGTCCAGCGGCCGATGCGCTCGCGCCAGCGATGGTCGGCGCGCGGCTCGAGCAGCGGCAGCAGCAGGTCGAGCGTCTCGGCCGCGTCGCCCACCAGGTTGACCTCCATCGGGTAGCGCAGGCTCAGCATGTCGGCCTTCAGGTCGATCTGCACGCCGCGCGCCTGGCCTTCCTTGGGCAGGAATTCCGCGTAGGGGAAGCCGGAGCCGATCATCAGCAGCGTGTCGCATTCGTTCATCAGGTCGTAGCTGGGCTTGGTGCCGAGCAGGCCGATCGAGCCCGTCACCCAGGGCAGCGCGTCGGGCAGCGCGGCCTTGCCGAGCAGCGCCTTGGCCGCGCCGGCGCCGAGCCGGTCCGCCACCGCGATCACCTGCTCGGTGGCGCCGAGCGCGCCCGCGCCCACCAGCATCGCCACCTTCGAGCCGGCATTGAGCACCTCGGCGGCGCGCTTCAGGTCCTCGGGATAGGGCACCACCTTCGGGCGCGTGTAGCCGACGCCGGAATGCACGGTGCCGTGCGCGCGCTTGGGCGGCGCGTAGTCGAGCTCCTGCAGGTCGTTCGGCAGGATCAGCGCGGTGACGGTGCGCGCGCCGATCGCGGTGCGTACCGCGCGATCGACCAGGTGGCGCACCTGGCCCGGCACGCTGGCCTGCTGCACGAAGGCGCCGGCCACGTCCTTGAACATCGCCGCCAGGTCGAGTTCCTGCTGGTAATGGCCGCCCATCGCCGCGCGTGCCTGCTGGCCGACGATCGCCAGCACCGGCATGTGATCGAGCCGCGCGTCGTAGAGGCCGGTGATCAGGTGCGAGGCGCCCGGGCCCGAGGTGGCGATGCACACGCCGAGCTTGCCTGTAAATTTTGCATGCGCGGAGGCCATGAAGGCCGCCATCTCCTCGTGGCGCGCCTGGATGAATTCGATCTTGCCGCCGGCGCGGTTCAGCGCGCCGAACAGGCCGTTGATGCCGTCGCCCGGGTAGCCGTAGATGCGATCGACGCCCCATTCGGCGAGGCGTTCGACGATGAAGTCGGAAACGGTGGCCATGCGCGTTCTCCCTCGGTTCGATGTGCTGGTGCCGAAAGGTGCGCAAGCACCGTGCCGTGGAAATGGCGCCTGCGCGGCCGCATCCCGGCGGCATCTCGCATCGCGAAACTGCATGGGCCATGCCTGCCGACGCCAAGGCTTGTAAAAACCGCCAACCGCGATGCCGCATCGCGTCATCCGGCGCGCTGGGATCGCAGCGACGCCCCGTCGGGCAAGGCTGCGCGGCCGGGTCGCCGCCGGGCCCGCGGCTTGCTTGGCAGCCCCGATGCTGTCTCGCGCGGGCTCGTGCGAGGCGATTCCGATTGGGGAGAGCTGTGCGATGTCCGAAGTGACCGTATTTCCATTGCCCTTGATGCCGCGTGCCAGCGCCGCGTTCCTGAGCCGGGATGGCGAAGGTGAAACCCATGGCGCCGGCGACGCACGCGCCGCCGGCGGCCGCGATGCCGATGACCGCGACGCCGACACACCGAGCAGCGATGGTGGCGGAGGCAACGATCGCCCGCGCGACGGTGACGATCGCCGCAACACGGGCGGCGACGGCAATAGCGACGAGGGTGGTGGAGGCAAGGGCGGCAGCGGCGGCAAGGACGGCAATGGCGACGGCAAGCAGGACGACGACCCTGGCAAGGACGGCAACGGCAAACGCAAGCGCCCCGGCAAGAAGCCGATCATCATCCTGGCCGTGGTGGTGGTCCTGCTGATCGTCGCGCTGGTCTGGTGGCTGATGACGCGCAACCAGGTCAGCACCGACGACGCCTACACCGACGGCAACGCCGTCACCATCGCCCCGCACGTCTCGGGCTACGTCACGCGCCTGAACGTCGACGACAACACCTACGTCCATCGCGGCGACCTGCTGGTGCAGATCGACCCGCGCGACTACCGCGCCCAGCTCGACTCGGCCGACGCGCAGCTCGGCTTGGCGCGCGCGCAACTCGGTTCGGCGCAGGTGCAGCTCGACATCGCGCGCGTGCAGTACCCCGCGCAATACGCGCAGGCCCGCGCCCAGATCGAATCGGCCGAGGCCACCTACAAGCAGGCGCTGGCCGCGCAGGAACGCCAGCACGCGGTGGACATGCGCGCCACCTCGAAGCAGCAGGTCGACGCGGCCGACGCGCAAAGCGCCAGCGCCGATGCCAACGTGGCGATGGCGCGCGCCCAGGCGCGCACGGCCGCGCTGGTGCCGCAGCAGTTGCGCCAGGTCGAGAGCACCATCGAGGAGCGTCGCCAGCAGGTCCTGCAGGCCCAGGCGCAGCGCGAGCAGGCCGAGCTGAACCTGTCCTACTGCGAGATCCGCGCGCCCTCGGACGGCTGGGTCACGCGCCGCAACGTGCAACTTGGCAGCTTCCTGCAGACCGGCAGCTCGATCTTCTCGCTGGTCACGCCGCGCATCTGGATCACCGCCAACTTCAAGGAATCGCAGCTCGAGCGGATGCGCATCGGCGACAAGGTGGACGTGTCGGTGGACGCCTATCCCGATCTCGACCTGCACGGCCATGTCGACAGCATCCAGCTCGGCAGCGGCTCGCGCTTCTCGGCCTTCCCGGCCGAGAACGCCACCGGCAACTTCGTGAAGATCGTGCAGCGCGTGCCCGTCAAGATCGTGCTGGACGGGCCGATGCCGACCAATCCGCCGCTCGGCCTGGGCCTGTCGGCGGTGCCGACGGTGCATCTGCCATGAGCGGCGCGGATGTCACCGCCGACCAAGGCGGCAACGGCAATGGAAAGGGCAGGGGCGACGACGGCGGGAATGGCAAGGGCCAAGGCAAAGGCGACGGCCAGGCCTGGCGCCCCGCCTCGAACCCCTGGCTGATCGCCATCGTGGTCACGCTGGCGGCCTTCATGGAGGTGCTCGACACCACCATCGTCAACGTCGCGCTGCCGCATATCGCCGGCACCATGTCGGCCAGCTACGACGAGGCCACCTGGACGCTCACCTCCTACCTGGTGGCCAACGGCATCGTGCTGCCGATCTCGGGCTTCCTGGGCCGGCTACTGGGCCGCAAGCGCTACTTCGTGATCTGCATCGCGGCCTTCACGGTGTGCTCGTTCCTGTGCGGGATCGCCACCAACCTCGGCCAGCTGATCGTGTTCCGCATCCTGCAGGGGCTGTTCGGCGGCGGCCTGCAGCCGAACCAGCAGTCGATCATCCTCGACACCTTCCCGCCCGAGCAGCGCAACCGCGCCTTCTCGATCTCGGCGATAGCGATCGTGGTGGCGCCGGTGCTGGGGCCGACCCTGGGCGGCTGGATCACCGATACGTTTTCGTGGCGCTGGGTGTTCCTGCTCAACGTGCCGGTGGGGATCCTCACCGTGCTGGCGGTGATGCAGCTGGTGGAGGACCCGCCCTGGCGGCGCGACGGCCAGCGCGGCATTCGCATCGACTACATCGGCATCGGCCTGATCGCGATCGGCCTGGGCTGCCTGCAGGTGATGCTCGACCGCGGCGAGGACGAGGACTGGTTCGGCTCGAACTTCATCCGCATCTTCGCGGTGCTGGCGGTGGCGGGGCTGACCGGCGCCGGGCTCTGGCTGCGCTACGCGAAGAAGCCGGTGGTGGACCTGGCCTGCCTGCGCGACCGCAACTTCCTGCTCGGCTGCATCACCATCGCGATGTTCGCGGCGGTGCTGTACGGCAGCGCCGTGATCGTGCCGCAGCTCGCCCAGCAGCAGCTCGGCTATACCGCCACGCTCGCCGGGCTGGTGCTCTCGCCCGGGGCGATCCTGATCACCATGGAGATCCCGATCGTCAGCCGGCTGATGCCGCACGTGCAGACGCGCTACCTGGTGGGCACCGGCTTCGTGCTGCTGGCCGCCTCGCTGGTCTATTCGCGCACGCTGGTGCCCGACATCGACTACCGCCACCTGATGGTCATCCGCTGCGCGCAGTCGATGGCGATCGGCTTCCTGTTCGTGCCGATCACCACGCTGGCCTACCTGACCATCCCGCAGCGCCTCAACGACGATGCCTCGGCGCTGTTCACGATGTTCCGCAACGTGGCCGGCTCGATCGGCATCTCGGTGTCGACCGCGCTGATCCGCGAACGCGCGCAGGCGCGCATGGCGCATCTGTCCGAGCACATGTCGCCGCTCTCGCAGAACTTCCAGGACGCGTTGCAGCGCAATGCGCAATCGATCAGCGCGCTATCGGGCGTGCCGCCCTCGGCGGCGCTGCAAACCGCCAACGGCAGGCTCTACGAGACCTTCGTCTCGCAGGCCACCATCCTTGCCTATATCGACGTATTCGCGATCCTGGCGGTGTTCTGCGCCGCCTGCATCCCGCTGACCTTCCTGTTCACGCCGGCGAAGGCGGCGGGCGGTGGAGGAGGACATTGACGATGACACGACGTTTTATCCGGCCGGGGTTCCCATCGATGCCGGCTACCGTGGTTGCCGCAGTTGCCTGTCTCGCGCTGGCGGCCTGCACGGTCGGCCCCGACTTCAAGCCGCCGCAGGCGAACGCGCCGGCGCAATGGCACGACCTGCAGGCGGCGAGCGCGGCCGCGGCCACCTCCGCCTCGGGCGCCTCGGCGCCCGGCGTCACCTCCAGCCCGGTGGTGGATGCCGATCCCGATCCGCGCTGGTGGCGCGCCTTCCACGATCCGCTGCTCGACCAACTGGTGGATCGCGCCGCGCGCGACAACCTCGACGTGCAGACCGCCGTGATGCGCATCGCCGAGGCGCGCGAGCAGTTGCACCAGGCAGCCGCGCAAGGGCTGCCGAACGTGCGTGCCACCGCCAGCTACCAGCGCGAGCAGCTCGGCATCAAGGGCATCCTGCAGGACGAGGGCGTGAACGACCAGATCGACCGCCTGAGCGCGCCGGGTTCGGCGCTGGCGGGCGCGGTGCCCGGCGGCGGCGCGGCGATCCGCCAGGGCGCGGACAAGGCGATCGATTCGCTGTCCTCGCCGACCAATTTCTGGCAGGCCGGCTTCGACGCGTCCTGGGAGCTCGACCTGTTCGGGCGCGTGCGGCGTTCGGTGGAGGCGGCCGGCGCGGAGACCGGCGCGGCGGTGGCCGGCCGCGACGACGCGCTGCTCTCGCTGGAGGCCGAGGTCGCGCAGACCTACCTGCAGTATCGCGGCGCCCAGGCATTGCGCGCGCTGACGCTGGAGCTGGCGCAATCGCAGCAGGACTTTCTCGACCTCACGCGCGATCGCGCCGCGCACGGGCTGACCAGCCAGCTCGACGTGCGCAGCGCCGACGCGCGCCTGGCGCAGATCCGCGCGCAGCTTCCGCAATACGACCAGCAGCTCGCGATGCTGCGCAACGGCCTGGCCTACCTGGTGGGCGGCGCGCCCGGCACGCTCGACGCGTTGCTCGAGGCGCCGGCCGCGCTGCCGGGGCTGCCGCCGGCGGTGCCGGTCGGGCTGCCTTCCTCGCTCGCGCGGCGGCGGCCCGATGTGCGGCGCGCGGAGCTGGAGCTGCACGCGGCCACGGCCCAGGTCGGCGTGGCGGTCGCGCAGTTCTATCCCGACATCTCGCTGACCGGGCAGATCGGCCTGCGCTCCACGCACGTGCGCGAGCTCGCGCAGTGGTCGCATCTGTTCTATTCGGCCGGGCCGGCGATCTCGCTGCCGATCTTCCAGGGCGGCGCGCTGGTCTCGAACCTGCGGCTGTCGAAGGCGCAGCAGCAGGAGGCGGCGCTGGCCTACCGGCGCGCGGTGCTGGTGGCGCTGCGCGACGTCGACAACGCGCTGGCCGTCTATCGCACCGACCAGTCGCGCCACGCCGCGCTCGACGATGCCGCCAAGGCAGAAGGCGGCGCGCTCGACCTGGCGCGCGACAGCTATCGCAAGGGCATCGTGCCCTACCTCGACGTGCTCGATGCCGAGCGGCAATGGTCCGAGGCGCGGCAGCAGGCCTTGCAGGGCGCGGTGCAGACCACCACCGACCTGGTCTCGCTCTACAAGGCGCTGGGCGGCGGCTGGCAGACCGACGGCGCCACGGCTGCCGCGCCCGGCGATCCGCGCGCTGCCAGCGCGGCCTCGGTGGCGAACGCGCATTGAGCCGCCGGCGGGCGTGGCGGCTCAGATCGGGTGACGCCCGTGCTCGTGCAGCTCGGGCTCGAAGTAGATCCAGCGCGCGCGCGGAAACGACTCGCGCAGCGCCAGCTCGATCTCGTTGATGGTGCGCACCAGCGCATCGGCGCTCGGATGCGGGCGCAGTACCGCCTGCACCGCCACCACGTGCTCGTCCGACCAGCGCAGCACCACCAGCGAGATCACGCGCACCACCTCGGGCCGGTGCTCGAGCCAGGCCTGCATCTCGTGCCGCGTGCTCTCGTGCGCCGATTCGCCGACGATCAGCGACTTGATCTTGCCCATCGCGAAGGCCGCGCTGGCCATCAGGATCAGGCCCACGGCGATGCCGCCGAACGCGTCGTAGGCCGGCTCGCCGGTGGCGAGCGAGAGCGACACCGCCAGCAGCGAGGCGAGGATCCCGCCCAGCGCCGCGGCGTCCTCGATCACCGCCAGCAGCAGCGCGGGCTGCCCGGTCTCGCGCATCCAGCGCAGCAGGGTGCCGGGCCGGCCGCGCCGCTCGATGGTGCCGATCGAGGCCTTCAGCGCGATGGTCTCGATCACACCCGAGATCAGCAGCACCGCGATCACCACGCCGCCGTGCTCGACGGGCGAGCGATGCACCAGCCGCAGCGCGCCCACCGCCGCCGAGGCCAGGCCGCCCACGATGAAGATCTGGGTGGCCACCAGCATCGCGTAGAAGTAGTTCACGCGGCCGAAGCCGAGCGGGTGCTCCGCGTCGGGGCGCGTGGCGGCCGCGCGGGCGCCCGCCAGCAGCAGGATCTGGTTCAGGCAGTCGGCGCTGGAATGGATCGCCTCGGCGTAGGCCGAGCCGGAGTTGGTGTAGCCGGCCGCCGCGTACTTGCAGGCGGCCACGGCCAAGTTCGAGACCAGCGCGTAGTAGACGGCGCGCGGCACCGCGGCGGCCATGCCCGTCACTCCCGGATCGACCAGCTCGCCCCGCCGCCGCTGTCGCGCACGAACTCGTCGATCGCCTGCTCGACCGGATCGTCACGGGCGGGCGCGATCCAGCTCAGGTCGAAGCGGCGGCGCAGCGCGCCGGATTCGGCCTGGGCCTGGGTGCCGGCGCGCCGGATCCGGCAGTCCAGGCCGTCGAGTCGTTCGAGCATGGCGGCGGTGCGCGCGCTGGCTTCGGCTTGGGCGGCGGGCGCCGCTTCGTCGACCGACAGCCAGGCGTGCCGCTTGTGCGGCAGGCGCTGCTCGACCGCCTTCATGCCGGTCAGGATGCCGAAGCCGAGCACGGTGCCGAGCGCGGCCAGGGCCAATTGGCCGCCGCCCGCGCACAGGCCGATCACCGTCACGAACCACAGCGTGGCGGCCGTGGTCAGGCCGGTGACCAGGCCGTCCTTGCGCAGGATCGCGCCCGCGCCGATGAAGCCGACCCCGGACAAAATCCCGAGCGGCAGCCGCATCAGGTCGAGCACGGCGAAGGATTGGCTGCCCTTGCCGTCCTGGGGCAGCAGCAGGTTGACCTGCAGCATCGCCAGGCAGGCGGCCAGGCAGACCAGCATGATGGTGCGCAGCCCGGCCGCCTTGCCCGACTCGCCGCGATTCAGGCCGATGATCGCGCCGGCGATCAGGCAGACGGCGATCCGGGCGGCGATGTCGAAGGGTTGCAGCACGAGCGGCATTGTTTGCATACGGGGCGGTCGGGAGGACGTCGATACGAGAAGGGCCGCACGGCGCATGCCCGGCCGCGCATGGCACGCAGGTTGCGTGCAAAGGCAGAGGGACCAACCCGACACGATACGGAGGTACGCATGACAACATCCGATTCCAGCCGCCGGCGCCGTGCCGGCGAGCCGTCCGATCCGGCCGCGGCCGGTGAGCCCCGGCGCCCCGCCGATCCGTCCGATCCGGTCGCCTGTCCCGACTGGTGGGCCCGGCCCGGCGCCTTGCCGACCGGCGCTTCCGAGATCCGCCACGTGCCGGGCGCCTATCGACAGGCCGGCATGATGCGCGCCGCCGCCGAGGCGCGCGGCGGCATCGCGAAGCCGACCGGCGCCGCGTTGCCGCCGGTCTCGCGCGAACATCGCCTCGACGCCGATGCCTCGATTCGCGACGAACTGGATCGCCAGTTGAGCACCGGCATGGTGCGCGGCGCCGACGATATCGCGATCGACGTGCGGCAGGCTTGCGTCACGCTCGACGGCACGGTGCCGTCCCAGTCGATGAGCGAGGCGATCGAGCTGGCGGTGGCGCGTTGCGGGGCGGTACGCGAGATCCGCAACCGGCTGCGGGTGGTGCCGCGCTAGGCGCCCGGCGCACCTGATGCACTGGGCGCGCGTGAATCGCCGGACACGGGTGGCGTAAAAAAAACGGGCAAAGTCGTCGACTTCGCCCGTTCAAACGGCGTCGAGCGGCGCCGTGAGAGAGACGGGATCAGTACCGGCCGTGCGCCTGCGGCACCGGGGAGCGCAAGCCCAGTTCCTCGGCGAAGCTATGCGCGCGAGGCGTGCCCACGCCCTGGTAGTAGGCCGCCATGCGGTCTTCCCAGACCGTGTCGGTCGAGCCGAGCCAGCCGTCCAGGTCGAGCGCGGGCGCGCCGCGCACGACGGCCGCCGAGGCGGCGATCTGCAGGCCGCCGGCATCGGCGTCGAGCGTGACGTATTCCCACGGCACCATCGCGAGCCGGCGTGCATGCACGCTTTCCTCGATCGGCACCAGGGCCACCAGCACATAGACGATGCGGCCGCCGCGCAGGTCGAGGATGGCGTTGCTGACATGGCCGATGGTTTCGCCGTCCGCGCTGCGCGCGAGCGTGCCGTCGAGCAGGTGGGCGAGCGCCGTGGTGCGGCGCGGGTAGCGCGCATCGGCATCGCGCAGGGGATCGGGGGTGGCGGGCGTCATCGAAGTCTTCCTGTCGGTGAATGGGAACGGCGGGCGCGGTGCGCTCAGCGTGGTTGCGACACGTAATCGAGTGTTTCGCCGATCGCGCCGCGTTCGGATACGTCGCCGCGCGTGGCGACATCGCCGATCGACACCATGCCGACCAGCTCCAGCTCGCGCGAGATCACGGGCAGCCGGCGCATCTGCGCCGAAGCCATGCGCTGCAGCACCGTGTCGATCGATTCGTGCTCGCGGCAGGTCTCGATCGGCACCGAGGTCACTTCGCGCACGCTGGCCTGGCCACCCTTGCCCAGCGCCAGCGCGCGCGTGACGAGATCGCGGTCGGTCACCATGCCGACCACGCGCGTGCCGTCGCACACGGGCAGGGCGCCCACGTCGTGGCGCGCCATCAGTTGCGCCGCATGCTCGATCGTGTCGGTCGGCGCGAGATGGACGATCTCGCGCGACATGATCTGGTTGATGCGTTGCATCGCTTGCCTCCGTCGGTTTCCTGGCGAACGCACTACTAGTGCAAATCGCGTGCCGCCTCGCACGCCGCCAGCAGCGGCGCGGCCGGCCGGCGTCGCGATCCGTCGCGCGAACGATTTACAACGCTTGGTAATGATTGCCGTGGGATTGCCGTGGCGCGCCCGCACGCGGAACCGATGCCATGCCGGTGCAGCGGAACTCGCTCGGGAAATTGCGGGTCGGACGAGGCTTGCCTCGCTGATACGAAATGTTTCGAGTTTGTAGCGCCTCGAGCGGACCGATGACGGTTGCGATCGCAGCGCTGCAAATGGCGAAACGACCCCGTGTAATGGCACGCTGCGCGCGGGTCGATCATTTCGTTCCCCGAAACCATCGAAAAAGATGCCTTTCGGGGATTGATTCTCGCAATGCTCCAGGTCAAGGCAGATAGGAATATCCGATAGCATGGCGGCGTTCGATCTGCTTTGCTGTAGGCATAGGTCATTCGCTCAGACGTCACGCCCGAGGGCAAGACGCCGGTTTTCCGCATTTCCGCTTCCACCGTTTCCTGACCGTGAATATTCCTGGCCTCCCGGCGCTTCGGCGCGAGGGGCGGGCGGTGCCATGCCGGAATGCTCCAACAGGAGATTTCATGCCACGTGTGCTGATCGTCGATGACGATGCCGACACCCGAGAAATGCTTGCCGCGCTGGCCCAGACGCGGCAATTACCTTGCGATTGCGCCGCCACGCTCGGCGAGGCGCGCTCGCAGATGCGCAACCAGTCCTACGACCTGGTGCTGTGCGACCTGATCCTGCCCGACGGCAACGGGATCGAGTTGTTCGACGATTTCCCCAGGCAGGACACGCCGCCCGAGCTGGTGTTCGCGACCGGCCATGCCACGCTCGACACCGCCATCGACGCGATGCGGCAGGGTGCTTCCGACTACCTGATCAAGCCGTTCCAGATGGGGCGGCTCGATACCCTGTTCAAGCGCGTCGCGCAGGCCGAAGCGCGGCAGGGCGAGGTGGCGGCGCTGCGCTCGGATCTCGAGCGCGCCGGCCGCTTCGGCCGCATGCTCGGCAAGTCGCCGGCCATGTGCCGCATGTACGACGCGCTCGCGCGCGTGGCGGCCACCGAGGCTTCGGTGATGCTGACGGGCGAATCCGGTACCGGCAAGGAGCTGGCCGCGCAGACCATCCACGAGCTCAGCTTCCGCAAGCAGGGGCCCTTCGTGGCCGTCAATTGCGGCGCGATTCCGGCCAATCTGGTCGAGAGCGAGATGTTCGGCCACGATCGCGGCAGCTTCACCGGCGCGGACCGCCAGCACAAGGGTTTCTTCGAGCGCGCCGACGGCGGCACGCTGTTCCTCGACGAGATCACCGAGATGCCCTTCGAGCTGCAGGTCAAGCTGCTGCGCGTGCTCGAGACGGGGCAGGTGATGCGGCTCGGCTCCTCGCGCGAGACCAGCGTGAACGTGCGCATCGTGGCCGCCACCAATCGCGATCCGGCCGGCGCGGTCGAGGCCGGCGTGCTGCGGCCCGATCTCTATCACCGCATCAACGTGTTTCCGCTGGCGATGCCGCCGCTGCGCGAGCGCGGCGATGACATCGTCCTGCTGGCCGAGGCCTTCCTGCGCCAGCTCAACCTCGACAGCGGCCGCGCGATGGTGTTCAGCGACAACGCCAGGCGGGCGCTGACGAAATACGACTGGCCCGGCAACGTGCGCGAGCTGCGCAACTTCGTGCAGCGCGCCAGCATCTTCGCCGACGGCGCGGAGATTGCCGTGCTGCCGCCGCCGGTGATGAGCGAGGCCCACGGCGAGGAACTGCGCGCCCAGGCGGCCGAGCTGGTGGACGCGGGGCTGCGGGCCGTCCATGACGGCATCGCCGTGCAGGGCGACAAGAAGCCCGCCATCAAGCGCTGAGGCGCCGCCCGGCGCCGGCCCTCAGCGTGCCGCCGCGATGGCGGCGTTGACGGGCACCACGCCCGAGTCGCGATCCGGGGCGGCCTCCACCAGGAAATGCCCGATCACGTCGGGCTCGAACAGCAGGCAGAAGGTCGAGCCGCCGTATTGGAAATAACCGAGCTCGTCGCCCTTCGCCAGGCGCTGCCCGGGATGCACGTCGATCACGCACGAGGACACGTCGCCCATCCCCACGAACACGCAGGCCACCGAGCCCATGCCGGGGTCCTCGCATTCGATCACCACCACCGCGCGGGTGGCCACCGCCGTCATGTAGCCCTGCGAATCGTTGAGGCCGGCCGGATCGCGGCCCTCCACGTCGGCCGCCGAGAAATAGCTGCCCGCCACGCGATAGGCATGCGTGACGGTGCCGCCCACCGGCGCGTGCCAGCGATGGTAGTTCCAGGCGCTCAGGTAGGCCTGGTAGACGTCGCCGCCCACGAAGCGCTCGGCCAGCAGCGCATGGTTCGGCGTGAGCATGTCGCGGATCGAATAGGGCTGCGCCTTGATCCAGAAGTCGTCGACGCGCTGCACGCGGCCGGCGATCTGGTAGGGCGCCGCCTCGCAGGCGCTGATCACCACGCGCGGATCGCCCGGCTCGGCGACCGGGCGCGCCTCCTCGCGCAGCCGCCGCGTGAAGAAGTGGTTCCATGAGTCGAAGCCCCAATGCGGCTCGTCCGGGCGGCAGCGAAAGGCATCGAGCTCCATTCGCTGGCGTGCTTCCGGACAGAGCCAGCCGTTCGGGCCGTTCTCGTGAAGATGCTCGCGCGAATGCGGGCCCGAGAGGAAATCGCACCAGGTCGACAGCACGCGGCCCAGTTGCGTGTTGACGGCCTCGTCGCGGAACAGCGGATAACCCGACGGCATGCACATCGGCCAGTCGAGCAGGGCATTGATCGGGCAGACGATCAGGCTGGTCTCGCTGAACGGCGGCGCGTAGCGCATCACGTAGTCGAGGATCGTCATCAGGTCGTCGATGTTGTTGTAGCCCAGCGCGTAGCCGGCCGTTTCGGCTTCCCCGATCGCGCGCGTCAGGCTCATGCGCAGCACCGCGTCGCGCTCGAACAGCGTGGCGAGTTCGGCCACCGCCGCCGCGCGCGGGCGGTTGCCCGCCTGCGCATAGGCGTCGCGCGCGAGCTGGCGGCGGTAGGCCGTCATGTGCAGCTCCTCGCTCGCGAGCCAGTCGCCGAGGCGGCGGCGCGTGCTTCGGGCGGGGCCCTGGATCGGTGGCATGCTCGTCTCCCTGTCGTTCTGTCGGATGTTTTCGTCGTATGTTTCGCCGGGCGCGGTGCCGCCTGGCCGTCACGGGCGCGGCAAGGCGCCGATTTCGTTCGGATCGTGCGGGGCTTCGCGGCGCTCGCCGTCGCGGGGCAGCGGCGCGCCGGCGCGATGCGGCGTGACGCGGCCGTTGCTGACGGCATGCGGCTCGGTCGGCACCGGTTCGACCGTGTCGCCGAATCGCGCGCGAATGAAGGCCCGCAGCAGCGCGTGGCGCAGGTTCTCGCCCTCGCCGTGGGCGTCATGCGTGACGGCGGTGCCGTCGCCGGCGAAGCTTGCCGTCACGCTGGCGCGAGCCTCGCCCACCCGCGTCGAGCGCAACTCGACCACGCGCTCCAGCACCATGGCGGCATCGGTCCACTCGGCGGCGGGGGAAAAGCGGCTGTCCATGCGCCTGAGGCCGCCGCTGGCGACGGTGATCACGATGTCCGGTTCGACGGCGACGAAGATCAGCGGCAGCTCGTCTCGCGCCAGGGCGCGGGCGGTCCAGTAGTCGAGTTCACGCGCGTCGAGTCGGTCGATCCGCATGGCGGGCTCCGGAGTGGAAACCTTCCTGGCGCAGCATCGGCCATACCCGCCGGGGCGGCGGCGCGCGGGCATGCGCGCTGCGCCGCGTTCGGGACCAAGCTTCGAGCGGAGCCCCGCCATGAACGATATCGACAGGACGGTGACGAGCGACACCTACCGGAACCACGTGATCGCGGTGACGGTCGTGCGCGGCCCGCGCGGTGCGTGGCTGCCGCGCGTGAGCATCGCGCACGACGAGGCCGGACACGGCAGGGTCCTGCCTGGACAGGACGAAGAACCCGAATGGCCGAGCGAGGCCGAGGCGGTGCGCGCCGGCCTCGCGCGCGGGCGCGAGGCCATCGACGCGGGCGAGGCGCCGCCGCCGGCTCGAGCGGCGTCGCGCCTGGGGACGTGAGCGCCGCCAGGCGCCTCGCGCCGGCTCTTCCGCGCCTACTGCGGCGTCGAAGCCTCTGCCTGGCTGCGTGCCAGATAGGCGTTCACGATCTCCGGCAGATGCTGCTCCATCCAGTTCGCCATCGCCACTTCCTCGCTGAGGATGCGTTCGCAGATCGCCAGCGTCTGCGCGTCGCCGGCGGCGCGCGCGGCCGTGATCAGCGTCCGGTAGGCGGCCACCTCGAAGTTCTCGAAGGCAAAACCGGAGATGGCGTTCTTGATCACCTCGTCGGTGGAGAACATGGCGGTGAAGGCCTGCAGCGCCGCCAGGCTGCGCGCGCCGAAATCCTTCAGGACCGACACGTCGCTGCCGCGCCGGCCGACGCACTCGCGAACCAGCCGCTGCTGCTCCCGCGTATCGCCGAGATGCTGCTCGATGCGGGCCTTCAGTTCCGGATAGTGTTCGAGCCGCCGCGCCATCGCGGTGAGCAGGGTACCGGCCTGTTCCTCCATCGCGTGCGCGTCGCGCAGCCATTCGTCGAGATGCTCGTCGACCGAGCGTTTCGTGTGTGCCATTTCATGCTCCCGTCGGGCGGCGGCCTGGCCGTCCCGGTTAAGGTCGATAAGGGGCTGCGATGCTGCATTGCAGCTACGACGCGGGCGCGTCGCGCCCCGTCGCATGCAAGCGCCGCGCCCGCGCCGCAACACGGCCGGGGCGCTCGGCGCGCATCGGGCCCTGCGCTTTTTGCAATCGATTGTCAAAGTCACACAGCCGCGGCGGCGCCGGCGCGCGGGCCCGCATGGGCTGGTCCGGCGTGGATCGGAACGGAGCTTGCTTGAAGAAAGGCACGACGATTCGAGAGGAGTGCCGCATGCAGGCGAAGCTTCGGAAGCTGCTGCGATTCACGGCGATGGCCGCCGGCACGGTGCTGTTCGGTGGCTGGTCGATGGCGGTGCCCGTGGAAAGCGGCGAACCGGCGGGGCCGGATCGCAGGCGCTAGCGCCCGGGGCCGGAAGCGGCCGCGAGCCTGGTCTCGCGCGCCCGCCCGCCTGCGCATCGAATCGATGCGGGTGCAACCATCGCGTCGCGCCCGCTTACCGCGAATGACGGCATCGGCGCCGGGTATCGGCGGCGGCGCCCTTGGCAAGGAGAGGAACATGAGCGAGAAACCCAACCCCGACGTGCACTACGAGGTGAACGTATGCGGCGGGACCTTCGACTCGGTGCGCGACCGGTTTCGCGCCTGGCAGCGCGAGCCCTTGATGGCGCGCCCGCAACGATCGATGTTCGCGGACAAGGCCGGCGTCGAACGGCTCGACGACACCGTGTTCGAGGCGCCCGAGGACGCGCAGCGCGCCCTGCGCCGTGCCTGCACGCCGCAAGACCGTAATGCGCTGGCGGCGCCGATCGACGACGGCGGGCGCGCGTTGTGGCTGGTGATGGCGGCCTATGTCGATTGAGCGCGGCCTGTCCCGAACCCGGAGCGAATCATGACGAACCCAGCCTTGCGCATGCACCGGCCCGAGCCCGGCACGCCGGACATTCCCGAGCCGGATCCGGCCGAGCCGCCCGGCCCGGGCCCGCGGCCCGACGAGGTGCCCGAGCCGTTCCACGAACCCGTCGACGAGCCCGTGCCGCCGGTGCGCGGCCGGGCCGCGCCGGCCTGCCTTGCCTAACCAGGAGGTCCGCGATGAGTATCCGTGTCGAACCCGGCCCGCGGCGGGACATCGCCGAAACGATCGGCCGCTATTTCGAGGCGCGCGAAATGCCGTTCGATATCGAACCGACCACCTCGGGCGGCCTGCACGTGGGCTTCGATCTCGACGGCCAGCCGGCCAGCGTGACGATCAGCTTCGACGCGCGCGCCTACGAGCAGTTCGAGCATTGGGACATCCAGCACCAGCGCGCCGCGCTCACGCGCATCGGCGAGGGTTTCGCGCAGGCTTTCGCGCGTCGCGGCCCGAACGCGATCGCCGCCGATTTCCATGTGAGCCGGTTCTGAGCGACGGGCTCCTGCACCGGGCACGGTGTTTGCATTGTCTCTCGGCACTGTCATCACGGAGGAGTGTCATGCCAGCCAAGTCACAAGCGCAGCAGCGCGCGGCCGGCGCCGCGCTGGCCGCCAAGCGCGGCGAGACGAAGAAGAGTTCGTTGAAGCCGGCATCGAAATCGATGTACGAATCGATGAACAAGAAGCAACTGGAGGATTTCGCCTCCACCAAGACGCGCGGTAAACCGCATCACAAGCACGACGCCTGATCCGCAGCCTGTCCACGCCTTTAACAACCCGAATGGGGAGGTTCATATGCTCTACTACGCCGTGGTTTTTTTCGTGATCGCCATCATCGCGGCCTTCTTCGGTTTCGGCGGGATTGCCGCCGGCGCCGCATCGATCGCGAAGATCCTGTTCGTCATCTTCCTGATCCTGTTCATCGTCTCGCTCGTGATGGGACGCATGCGCCGATGAGGCGAGCAGGCATCCCATTGTCGAACCGACTACGAGGAGGTTTGCCATGACATCGAGCCATCGCCAGCACACCGGGCACGAGTTGAGCCGCTCCCGCGCGCACGAGGGCGAACGTGCGCAGCAGGACCATGACAAGGGCGGCCACCAGGCCGGCCACGACAAGCCGCCGGGCCCGGTGGACCTTCAGAAGGCGCTCAAGGGCGTCGACTATCCGGCCGTGAAGGCCGACCTGGTGCGCCGCGCGCGCGACGCGCATGCCGCCGGCCCGCTGGTCGAGGGGCTGCTGCGGATCCCCGATCGCGAATACGCGAGCCCGGCATCGGTCGCGAAGGAACTCGCGAAACTGATGTGATCCCTCCCGGGGAGAGGAGCGCGTCTTGCGCGCCCCTCTCCCCGGGGCATTTCCCGCCGCCGTCTTTCATCCCTCCCGCGAGCTTTCGCTCGACGCCTCCCCTCGTTCGCATTCGGTAACCTTGCTTCGCACGATGTAAGGATTGCTTGGTATCGCGGGCACGGAATCATTCCTCGAATCATCCGCGCGCGATGCTGCGGATCGTGCAACGAAGCGCGCCCGGCCGGTCGGAATTGCCGCCCGCGGCGCCCCGGCGGGCCTCGCCGCCGGTCACTTCGACCACCCTTTACCGATCCCCGAAAACGCTTGCCCGGCCCGGCATCCGGGGCTTCCCTTACGCGCGATTATTTTCCATTTCTTTATATTTTTTTCTCCCGATCATGACGACCGACAGAAAGCTTGTTTGCAGATGCCCATCGATCACCTTTCGTGCGGAAGCGCCAGATGACCGCCCCCTCCATCAAAGTTTCGATCTGCGTACCGACTTATCGCCGAGCCCACCTGATCGGCCAGTGCATTGATTCGTGTCTCGCGCAGACCCACCGCAACCTCGAGGTCGTGATCGGCGACGATTCGCCCGACGACGCCACCGAGCGCCTGATCCGCCGTCGCTACGGCGACGACCCGCGCGTGCGCTACCGCCGCAACCGGCCGGGGCTCGGCCAGGCGCGCAACGTGACGAGCCTGTTCGCGCATGCCAGCGGCGACAAGATCCTGCTGCTGCACGACGACGATTTCCTGCTCGAACATGGCGTGGAGCAATTGCTGGCGCTATGGCAGCGCCATCCCGGCCTCGACGCCGCCTTCGGCAAGCAGTACGTGGTGGACCACGACGGCCGCATCAGCCGCGCGGCCACGCGGCGCATGAACCAGATGTTCCATCGCAACGCCGCGGCGGCTGGCCTGCAGGCGCAGCCGGGCCGGGCCGGCCTGGTGCAGATGTTCCCGAACAACGGCTGGCTCGCCAATGCCGAGCTGGTCAGACGAATCGGTTATGAGGAGACCTACGGCTCCTGTTGCGACTATGTATTCAATACGCGTCTTTGTCTTGCCGCGGAGCGGATCTGCTATCTCGACGAATTCGTCTCCTGCTACCGCGAAACCGATGCCTCGATCTCGCAGGCCACGCGCCACACGATGCGCTCGGCTTCGCTGATGGCCTGGCGCTTCGTCAACGAGCTGGCGTTGCCGCCCGACCTGGAGCCGGCCCGGCGGCTCGCGCTGCGCCGGCTGGTGCCGATCGTGGTGTCGCTCTACGCGCGCAACCACGAGCCGCGCACCAGCCTGGCGATCGCGCTGCGCAATCTCTACGCTTACCGTTTCGGGCTGAGCCCGCGGCTCTACTACCACCTGCTGATGATCTGGAAGGGGCGGCACGCCCTGCCGGCGGCGGGCATGGAATAAACGGACGGGGCGATCCGTTCTGGTCGTCAGGCGCCTTGCGCGCCGATGCCCGACCACGACCGACAGCCCATGAAAACCGAATCCCGCGACTCCGACCTCCGTGTTCTCGACAACGCGATCTGGCAAGCCCTGACCACCCACCAGGCCCACTGGTCGATCGGCGGCGACCTCGCGCGCCGCTTCCATCCCGAGGTTTCGCCGCTGGCCGCGATCACGGCCGACGCGCCGGAGAACTGGCGCGCCCTGGCCGCGCTCACGCAACCGGGCGAACTGGTGATGGTGGCCGGCGAGCAGACCCTGCATCCCTCCGAGGAATTCGAGGTGAAGGGCGAGGGCGTGCTCGACCAGATGATTTTGCTGGTGCTGCGCGACGAGGCCGACGACGGTTTCGCCCTGCTCGAGGAACGCGACGCGGCTGCGATGGCGGGACTGGTTGCATTGACTCGGCCCGGCCCCTACGAGGCTCGCACGCACGAGACGGGCCGCTACTACGGCGTGTGGCGCGACGGCGTGCTGGTCGCGATGGCGGGCGAGCGCCTGCATGTGCCGGGCCATACCGAGATCAGCGCCGTCTGCGTGCATCCCGAGCATCGCGGGCAACGTTACGCCGAGCGCCTGGTGAAGTTCGCCGCGCGCCAGATCGTGGCGCGCGGCGAGCTGCCGTTCCTGCACGTGTTCCAGGCGAATACCGGGGCGATCGCCTTGTACGGGAAGCTCGGCTTCGAGCGGCGCAAGCAGTTCCATGGCCTGACGCTGGTGAGGCGCTGAGGGGCGGTTAAGGGGCGGCGCGCCACGTCGAGCGAATCGCTCAGGACTGCTTGGCCATCTCGCCGAGCGTTCCGACCAGAGTCGCGGCACCCTGCTGCAACGGCCGCTCGCGCAACCACACCGCATGCACCGGCATCGACAGCCCGTTCTCGATGTTCTTGAACTGCAGCCGCTGAAGGCGGCCATCGCGCAGCAGCGGCGCGATTGCCGACAGCGGGAAGTTGCCCCAGCCCAGGCCCGATTCCACCATCTCGATCGCCATCGCCAGGCTGTCGGTGCGCCAGCACGATTGCCCGACCAGCGGCCGGCTGTCGGCCAGCGGCAGGTCGCGGCTGGCCACCAGGATCTGCCGGACCTGCACCAGGTCCTCCAGGAAGGTGTCGCCGCCCGCTTTCAACTGCGGATGCCGCGGGCCGATGCAGGCGGTCAGCCGCTCGCTGCCGACGTATTGGAAGTGCTCCCGCACGTCGATGGCGAGGCCCGCGTAGGCGATGCACAGGTCCACGCGCCGGCCGTGAAGCAGTTGCAGCGTGTCGTCCTGGGGCGCCGTCAGGATTTCGATTTCGAGCAGCGGGTGCCGGTCGCTCAGCTCGCCGACGGCGGCCAGCAGCGGCTGCTTGTCGATATCGGTGGCGACCGCGATCGACAGCCTGCTTTCCAGCCCCTGCGACAGCTGCAACGCATGCATGCGAAGCCGCCGGAATTGCTCGAGGGCCAGCCGCGCATGCGGCACCAGCGCGGCGCCCATCGCGGTGGGCACCGGCTCGCGGCGGCCGCGGTTGAACAGGGCGTAACCGAGCTCGGCCTCCAGGTTGGCGATCGCCATGCTCACGGCCGAGGGCACCTTGCCGAGCGAACGCGCCGCCGCGGAAAACGAGCCGCTGTCGATCACGGCCAGGAACAGTTCGATGCTGTCGTTGGAGAAATTCACGGCCCGACCTTTCAATTTATCTGATATCTACTGACTTTTTCTGTCAGTTGCGCTGACGCTATATTCGCGGCTTTCCACGTGCTTGTCACGAACGGAGACAGGAATATGCAAGGCCTGAAACGCAAGCTGTTGTACGTATCGCTCTACGAAATCATCGGCATGCTGATTTCGGCGCTGGGGCTGGCGCTGTTGTCGGGACAGTCGCCCACCAGCACGGGGCCGTTGTCGGTGATCATCACCACCATCGCGGTGAGCTGGAATTTCGTCTACACCACGCTGTTCGAATGCTGGGAAGCGCGCCAGGCGAATCGCACGCGCACGGTGGGGCGACGCATCCTGCATGCGGTTGGTTTCCAGCTCACCCTGATCCTGTTCCTGATCCCCTTGATCGCGTGGTGGATGGGCATCAGCCTGGCGCAAGCCTTCCTGCTCGATCTCGCCCTGATCGTGCTGATCCCCTGCTACACCTTCGCCTTCAACTGGTTGTTCGACCTGATGTTCGGAGTGCCGAGCTCGGCCTTGCAGGAGTGAAGCGGGCGGCCCTTGCCGGGCCGCCCGCTTCAGGGCCCGGCTGCCGCTACCGCCGTCGCAACCTCACCTCGAACCGCGACGGGCTCAGCGTGGCGCGTCGCGGTATCGGCTCGACGGGCTGGCTCGTCACCGGCTCCAGCTTCCAGCGCGACAGGATGGCGGCCAGCGCCAGCAGGTTTTCGGTGGTGCCGAACTGATCGCCGATGCACTTGTGCACGCCGCCGCCGAACGGGATGAAGCCGTGCTCGGGAATCGCGGCGGCACGCTCCGGCAACCATCGATCCGGATCGAAGCGCTCGGGCGCCGCGAACAGCGCCGGATTGCGATGCAGGACATAGGGGCTGTAGGCCAGCCCGTCGCCGACGCGCAGGCGATAAGGGCCCAGCATCGTGTCGCGCGTCACCACCCGCGTGAAGATCCACCCGGGCGGATACAGGCGCAAGGCCTCCATCATGGCGCGGCGCGTTTCGCCCAATTGCATCAGGTGCTCCGCCTGCGGCACCGCCGCGTCGCCCAAGGTGGTTCGCACCTCCGCCGCCGCGCGTTCCGCGATATCCGGATGACGGCCGAGCAGGTAGAGCGTCCAGCTCATCACGCCCGCCGTGGTCTCGATGCCGGCCAGGAACAGCGTGATCACCTGGTCGTGGACTTCCTGCTGCGACCAGGGCCGGCCGTTCTCGTCGCGCGCGGCCAGCATCATCGAGAGCAGGTCGCCGTGATCGACGCCCGAGGCGCGATACGCGTCGATGATCTGGTCGATCGCCGCGTGCAGGCGCGCCACCGCGCGGTCGTAGCGCAGGCTGCCCGGCGTCGGCACCCTGCCCGGCAGGCCGCCGGGCAGCATCATCCGCACGAACAAGCCGCCCAGGTAGACCGAGAGATCCTCCACCAGCGAGGCTGCCGCCGCCCCGGCCACGTCGGCGGCGAACATGGTGCGCGAGGCCGTGCGCGCCGTGATGTCGTAGCAGGCCGCCGTCAGGTCGACCACGTCGCCGTCGCGCCAGCCGCCGAGCACGCCGCCGATCGCCTCGTTCATCACGTCGATGTAGGTGAGGATCCGCTTGCGCGAGAAGGCCGGCTGCATCTGGCGTCGCTGCAGCTTGTGATCGTCGTAGCGGCTGGTGAGCAGGCTGTTGCCGGTGAGTTCGCGGACCTTGTCGAACAGCGCGCCGCCCTTGTCGAAGGTGCGGCTGTCGTTGAGCACCTGGCGCGTCAGCTCGGGATCGGTGAGCAGCAGCATCGGCAGCCGCCCGAGGTCGACGCGCACCAGGCCGCCGAGCGGCGCGAGGCCGCCGAGGAAGCTCAGCGGCTTGAACAGCAGCCGGGCCGCGTGGCCGACGATCGGCAGGCTGCCGGGGGCGCGCGGAATCGGTGCTTCGGGCAGCGAAGCGGGATCCACGTGCGCCGGCTTGTCGGTCAGGTCGATATCCATCACCACCACCCCGCAAGCGAGGCCGGCGCGGGCAGTCTGGCTTGCCCGTCGTCCGGCTGGGTTTCGCTGATCGGCCAGCCATGCGCGAGCACATGCTCGAACGCGCTGGCCGGCTGGAGATAACGCGGCGACAGCGCGCTGTAGTCGAGGTAGCCGCGGATCCACTGCGCGAGCCCATGCACGTAGCGCGTGGTGGCGGTGTCTCCATCGGCGCTCACGCGCTCGCGCAGCGCGACGAAGCGCGCCATGGCGTGGTTGCGCATCGCGCTCGCCAGGCCGACCGCCTCGCCCACCGAACATTCGCGCGCCTCGGCGATCACGGCAACCAGGTTCTGGATCGCCGGGAAACCGTATTGCTCGGCGCGCAGCGCTTCCTTGTTGTAGGAGGTCAGGTCGTTGTCCCAGCCGATGATGGCGGCCGTCATCTCGCGCAGCATCCTCACGCGCGGATCATGCCAGCCGGCGGCCGGGACTTCGTAGCCGCAGGCGAGGTCGGTGAAGGCGATGCAGGGGTAGACGCCGGATTGCTTCAGCCACATCGCGATGTAGTCGTCGATGCCCGGGCTGGCGCCTTGCGCGCGGTTGACCGCTTCCCACAGCAGGCCGTCGAAGTAATCGATGTGGGCGCGCACCCAGCGATCCAGTTGCGCGTGCGTGGCATGCGCCTCGACGTCGAGCCGCAGGTCGCGCAGCGCGGCCGCCCAGCGATTGCCGGGCAGCAGGTCGGCGCGCGGCTCCTCGAGGATGCGCGCCAGCTTCGCGAGCAGCACCACGTATTCGTCGAGCGGCGTGCCGCCGGGTTTCTCGTCGCTATGGACGTCGTCGAAGGACTGCAGCCACATCACCTCCTTGCCGGCCAGCGTCAGTCCATGCGGATCCGCGTCCGGCATCGACCGCGCCGGGAACAGCGGGAATCGGGCGCGGGCCAGGTACTCGCGCTGGCGGGCGTCCTCGTGGAGTTCGAAACGATCGGCCCAGGCCAGCACCCGGGCCTCGGCTTCGGCCGTGGCGGGTGAGATGGCGGGCGCGATCGGGCAGTAGAACACGGGCATCGCTTCCAGCAGGGAAGGGGGCGCCGCTTCCAGACAGATTGGATGGTTCACAGTGATCTTGTCGCGTTGGGTAAGGGGGAAACCGGCGACGCGTTCGCTGCTTCGATGCCCAAACCGGGTGGCTTGGCGGTTCACGCGGCCAGCTGCGTATCCGAGCGACGCTGTGACGAAAGAGAGGTGAAAGGACGAGCCGAGGTGCGGCTGCACATGGGCGGATCCCGAGCGGCGATCGTTGCTGGAGAGAACGTGCCGCGCCGGGAGTTTATTCCCCATACTTAAGGGATGTCTGGTCCCGCCGCCCGACAAGGACCTGCCATCGCGGCCTCTGTCGTCATGTGGTCGGGAGCGGAAGTCATCGGGCAAACCTCATCGTGGAGAAGCAGCGATGCGCAAACAGTTCATCGGCGCGGTGCTGGCCGGCATGATCGCGGTATTCGCGGCACCCAGCCTGGCGCAGACGCCGGCCGTCACCAGCATGACCGTCAATCTCTACGCCGGGCCGGCCGGCGACTATCCCGTGGTGGCGCAACTGCCGGCGGGCGCGTCGGTGACCGTGATGGGCTGCGTGTCCGGCTACAGCTGGTGCGACGTGAGCCTGCCCGGCCTGCGCGGCTGGGCTTATGGCCGTTACCTCTCGTATCCGTATCAAGGCGCGAGCGTGCCGCTGAGCAACTACGGCGCCACCATCGGCCTGCCGGTCGTGACCTTTGCGCTGGGCGCGTACTGGGGCAGCTACTATCGCGATCGCCCCTGGTTCGGCAACCAGTCACGCTGGAACCGGCATCCCGGGCCGCGTCCCGGACCGCCCCCGGCGATCCGGCCGCCCGGGCATGGCGCGCGTCCGCCCGGCGGCCCGGGGCATCGTCCGCCGGGGCATGGCGCACGACCGCCGGGACATGGCGTTCGCCCTC
>NZ_VWWK01000009.1:0-98660 GCF_011753035.1 Burkholderia sp. Ax-1720
TGAGGCCGGCCGGGCTGCGCGGTATTCATCGCGGGCGAGGCCGGCGGCGGCAAGACCGCGCTGGTCCAGCACTTCCTCGACCGGCACGCGCATGCCGGCACGCTGCGCGCCGCGAGCAAGGCCTCGGCGACCGAGCCGGGGGTGCCCTTCGGCATGGTGAGCGAGGTGCTCGCGCAACTGCTGACCGCGATCATGGCCGCCCCCGAGGCGGACTTCGCCGAGTGGCGGGCCTTGATCGGCGAGCGGCTGGCCGAGCACCTGCCCTCGTTGTGCCGGATCGTGCCGGAATTCGGCGCCTTCCTCGATCGCGAGCGCGGCGGCGCCCCGCCGGCCCGCGAGCGCGAGCACCAGGCGCTGCTGGCCGCGATCGTCGGCTTCGTGGCGGTGGTGGCCGCGAAGGCGCGGCCGCTGGTGCTGTTCTTCGACGACCTGCAATGGGCCGACGCGCACTCGCAGGAAGTGGTGAGGCTGATGTGCGAGGCGCCGGAAGTGCGCGGCGTGCTGACGATCGGCAGCTTCCGCCAGGCGGCGGCGGACGGCGAGCCGCTGCCGGTGCCGCCGGCCGCCGCCGGCGACGACGACGAACGACGCACCCGCCTCGACCTGCGCCCGCTCGGCCTGGAGGACCTGCGCGCGCTGCTGGCGGCGCGCTACGGACACGCCGGCGTCGAGATCGACAGGATGGCCGGGCTGCTGCATCGCAAGAGCGGCGGCAATCCCTTCTTCGTGCGGCAGTTGCTGCTCGACCTGGAGCGCGATGCGATCATCGCGCCCGCCTCGGCCGACCGGGCCTTCCATTGCGATTTCGAGCGGCTGGTGCAGCGCACCTTCATCGGCGACGTGCTCACGCATCTGCGGCAGCGCATGACGCGCCTGCCGGACCAGACGCGACAGCTGATGCGCGCGATGGCCTGCCTGGGCGACCGGATCGCGCTGGAGGAACTCGGCGCGATCGTCGGGAGCGAGCCGCACGAGGTCCGGGCGCGGCTGCGCCCGGCAATCGATGAGGACTGCGTGAGGATCGACGCGGCCGGCACCTGCGCATTCGTGCACGACCGCTTCCACGAAGCCGTGTATGGCGGGATCGAGGACGGCGAGCGCATCCGGCTGCACCACCGGATCGGGCAGCGCCTGCTCGCGCTGCTCGGCCCGGACAGCCCGGCCGACAAGCTGTTCCAGGCCGCACGCCAGTTGAACGAGGCGGCCGGGCTGGTCGACGACGCGCGCCGGCCGGCCCTGGTGCGGCTCAACCTCGATGCGGCCGAACAGGCGCGGGCCATGACGGCCTACGGCACGGCGCTCGACTACCTGGCGTTCGCGCGCACGCTGAGCCGCGCCGCCGAGCACGAGGAACTGCCGGCGCGCATCGCCCTGCTGACGGCCGAGTGCCGGTTCCTCGACAACGCGGCGCCGGCCGCGCGGGCCGGGCTCGAGGCGCTGCTGGCGCTGGACATCGCGCTGCCCCTGCGCGGCCAGGCCACGCGCCTGCTCACCGCGGTCTACACCTCGCTGAACCTGTCGGCCGACGCCGTGGCCTGCGGGCTGGCCTTCCTCGACTACGCGGGCATCCGAATCCCGGCCCGGCCTCGCGACGCCGACGTCGACGGCGCCTGGCTGGCCCTGCGCGAGGAACTGGCCGGCCGGCACCCGGCCGAGCTCGCCGGGCTGCCCTTCACCGGCGATCCGGCCGCGATCGCCGTGATCGACGTGATGGCCGACCTGATCCCGCCGGCGCTGTTCTCCGACGTCAACCTGCACGACATGGTGGCGCTGAGCATGGCCCGCATGAGCGTGCGCAGCGGCCCCACCGATTCCTCCTGCTACGGCTACGTGTGCCTGATGATCGCGGTGGGCGTGCGCTACGGCGAACTGGCCGCCGCCTACGCGTTCGGCGAGCTCGCCGTGGCCCTGGCCGGCGTCGAGGGCCGCGGCAAGTACCGCGCCCGCACGCTGATGGGCTTCGGCATGTTCGTGCTGCCCTGGCAGCGCCCGGTGCAGGAAGGCGCGCGCTTCATCCGCGCCGCGTTCGAGGTGGCCAAGGCCGATGGCGACCAGACCTTCGCCGTCTATTGCGGGCGCAACCTGGTCAGCAACCTGCTGATCAGCGGCGGCGCGCTCGATGCGATCGTCGAGCAGGCCCAGCGCGCGCTGGCCTTCGCCGAGCTGGCCGGCTTCCACCTGGTGATCGACGCGGTGAAGTCGCAATTGCGCTTCATCGAGTCCGTCACCAGCGAGCAGCCGCTCGAATCCGGGAACGGCCGGCTCCTGCCGCGCGGCGGGATCTTCGCCCCCTACGATTCGGACCCGACGCGCGGCTCGATCGCGGAATTCTGCTTCTGGACGCATCGCATGCAGGCCTGCCTGGTGTTCGGCGACACGCGCGGGGCGCTGGCCGCGCGGGAGCGCGCCGAGCCGATCGCGTGGTCCTCGCGCGCCTTCAACGAGATCGTCGACCTGCATTTCTACGGGGCGCTGGCGACGATCCGCGCGGCCCTGCTCGGCATGGAAGGCAGCCCCGGCGAGCCGCTCGCGCCGATCTGGCGGCGTCACACGCGGCAGCTCGAAAGCTGGGCGGCGCAGTGCCCGGAGAATTTCGCCGGGCGCGTCGCGCTGCTCGACGCGCAGCGCAGGCAGCTCGAAGGCGCGCCGGCCGACGAGGTGATCGACGGCTTCGAACGCGCCATCGAGCATGCGCAGCGCCAGGGTTTCCTGCAGGACGAGGCCCTCTCGCACGAATTGGCGGCCGAGTATTTCGCCGCGAGGGGCAGCCGCTCGCTGGCGCGCCACTACCTCGCCCATGCGCGCGACTGCTACGCGCGCTGGGGCGCGAAGGCCAAGCTGCGGCTGCTCGATGCCGATCCGCTGCTGGCCGGGCGCGCATTCGGCCGAAGCGCCCGGCCGGCAACGGATCCCGACCAGGCGCGGCCGCTCGACGTGCTGGCCGTCGTCAAGGCCTCGAACGCGCTGTCGAGCGAGATCGTGCAGGCCAGGGTGGTCGAGACCATCATGGCCACCGCGCTCGAACTGGGCGGCGCGCAGCGCGCGGTGCTGCTGGGCACCGGCGCGGCCGGCCCGTGCCTGCTCGCCGAGGCGAGCCTGGCCGAGCACGGCATCCAGGTGCAGACGCGCCAGGCGCTGGCGCCCGACACGCTGCCGATGACGATCGTCAACGTGGTGTCGCGCAGCCTCAGGTCGATCACGCTCGACGACGCGGCGCGCGACTTCACCTTCGGCAGGGATCCGTATTTCCGCCATCGCCGCGTCTGCTCGGCCTTCTGCCTGCCGCTGCTCAAGCAGGGCCGGCTGGTCAGCGTCCTCTACCTCGAGAACACGCTGGTGGCGGGCGCCTTCGCGCCCTCGCGCACCGACGTGATCGAGGTGCTGGCGAGCCAGGCGGCCATCGCGCTGGAGAACGCGCGCCTGTACGAGGAACTGCTCAACGAGGGCCGCGAGCGCGCCAGGATGGCCGACCGGCTGCGCATCGTGCAGGCCGACCTCGAACATGCCTCGCGCCTGTCGACCATGGGGGAGCTGGTCGCGTCGATCGTGCACGAGGTGTCCCAGCCGATCAACTCGGTGGGCACCTCGGCGGCCGCCGCGATCCGCTGGATCGACCGGAACCCGCCCGAGATCGCCGAGGCGGTGACCATGCTGCGCCAGATCGGCGCCGACAGCGGCCGCGCCAAGTCCATCATCCAGGGCCTGCGCGCGCTGTCCTCGAAATCCGCGCCCACGCTGTTGCCCTTCGCGCTGCACGAGGCGATCGACGACGTGCTGCCGCTGGTGCGTGCCCGCGCGCGCCAGTGCGGCATCGAGATCGAGCGCGGCTTCGACGCCGCCGTCGCGAACGCCCGCGGCGACCGGGTGCAGATCCAGCAGGTGCTGATCAACCTGCTGACCAATGCGATCGACGCGATGCCGGGCGGCCCGGAGCGGCAGGCGGTGATCACCGTGGCCACCGAGCGGCTGGCCACGGGCTGCCTGCGCGTGAGCGTGATCGATGCGGGCGTGGGCCTGCAGCGGGACGGCGCGCAGCGGATCTTCGAGCCGTTCTACACCACCAAGGCGGAAGGAATGGGGATGGGGCTGGCGATCTGCCGCTCGATCATGGAGGCGCATGGCGGCACGCTGGGCGCCGAGCCGAACCCGGCGGGCGGCACCATCATGCGCTTCACCGTGCCGGCCGCTTAGGTGTTCTGATTTCGGGCGCTGGTTTCAGCGGCCTGCTTCTGTGCCCTGCTTCTGTGCCCTGCTTCGGCGCCCCGCTTCGGCGCCCTGCCTCGGGCCTGACTTCGGCGCCGCGCCGAGGCGGCGCCTCAGTCGGCGACGGGAGGAATCTCCAGCGCCTGCGCCTCGCGCACCAGGTCGGCCACCGAACGCACCGCGAGCTTGCGCATGGCCGCGCCGCGATGGATCTTCACGGTCACCTCGCTGAGGTTCAGGCGATCGGCGATCTGCTTGTTCAGAAAGCCGGCGATCACGTAGGGGACGATCTCCTTCTCGCGCGGCGTGAGGGTCTCGTAGCGATCGCGCAGGCCGCGGCTTCGCTCCTGGCCCTCGAGGCGCCGCGCGTGCAGCGCCAGCGCGTTGTCGACCGAGTCGAGCAGTTCCTGCTCGCGAAACGGCTTGGTGAGGAAATCGACGGCGCCGGCCTTCATCGCGCTGACCGTCATCGGCACGTCGGCATGGCCGGTCACGATCACGATCGGCAGGTCCATGTTCCAGGCTTGCGCGCGACGCTGGAATGCCAGGCCGTTCTCGCCCTTCAGGCGCACATCCAGCACCAGGCAGCTCGGCGCCACCGGGCGCTCGACCCTGAGGAAGGCCTCGGTGCTCTCGAAGGTCTCGACCTTCAGGCCCACCGAGCGCAGCAGGCTGCTGAGCGCGTCTCGTGTCGATGCATCGTCGTCGACGATATAGACCCAGCGTTGGTTCGTCTCTTCCATTTTCTTGCAGCCGCGTTGCAACGATGTGCGCGCTCGCGCGCGCGATTGTCCAGGTATCCCGCCCGACATTATAGGGAGCTTCCCCAGGGCGAGGGATCGATTTTGCTGCTTGTTTCAAGGGGTTTTCCGCATCGGCGCCGCTCGCTTCGCATCGTCCTCGCAGCCGGCTTCCGAAGCCGACTAATACTTTGGTTTAGACGCGAGGCAAGGCCTCCGCGTCGACATCCCCTGCCGTCGCGGCGCACTGCCCGCCGGCCGCTGCGCGCGGCGCATCCGGCTTAATACCGTGGTGTTATTCCACCGCGGCACGCCCTCCGGTACGCTCGGTCGTGCATCGGCTTCCTGGCGCCTTTGCCATGCTCACCCTGGCTTAAGGAGCCCTCATGTGTCCCACGCAACTCGTGCTCATCGTGGACGACGATCCATCGGTGCGAAGCTCGCTTCGCAGCCTGGTGCGCTCGATCGGCTGCGAAGCCCGTACCTTCGAATCGGGCGACAGCCTGCTGCTGAGCGAGGCCGGCGAGATCGCGCCGGCCGACTGCGTGATCTGCGACATCAACATGCCCGGCATCAGCGGCATCGAACTGCAGGCCGCGCTGTGCCGGCGCGGCGTGACGATCGCCTTCATCTTCCTGAGCGCCTACCTCACCGAGCGCGTGCGCGACGCGGCGCTCGCGGGCGGCGCGCTGTGCGTGCTGGAGAAACCGGCCGATCCCGACCTGCTGTGCCGCTGGCTGGCCATCGCGCTCGAACGCAGCCGCTCCGGCTCGACCGCCGCCTGAGCGGGCACGCCACGCGCGTTCCGCGCGCCTGGCCGGGCCGCGCTTCGTAGCGGCTCGCGCCGCGTTTGCGCCTCTCATTCCCCCCTCCTTCCACGCCCCGCGCATCGGCTCGCCTGCGCGCGGCGGCGGCGTCTTCCTTCGCGGTTCGCGACGACCCATGCAGGCCCTCGCAAGCGGCGCGATGCCATCACGCCGCCGCGCCCTCACCTCGGTGTAGCCGGCACACACCTCCGTGTCGCGCGCCGCGCGCGAGATCGGAACACGCGCGACCATCGACCGAACCACGCATACCCAGGTATGGCATCGCCCCTTGAAAACGCGAACGACTCCCATGCCTTCGCACGATGGTCGACGACGGCCCCGACTTTTAATCTGCGTCTGCGGTGATCGGAAACAGGCAGCAGCCAGCGTCCTGGGCACCGCACCCACCCTGCATCGCTTCCGCCGGATCGACCGGCACCACACCGCCTCCGGGCCACCAAGGAACTGCCATGAAAACGATCATCGTCTCCGCTCTCGTCGCCACCCTGTTCGCCGCCCCGGCACTGAGCTTCGCGCAGCAAGCCGGCCAACCGCTCACGCGTGCCCAGGTGCGCGCCGACCTGGTGGCGCTCGAACGCGCGGGTTACCGCCCCTCGCAAGGCGAGGACATCCACTACCCGGCCGACTTCGAGGCCGCCGAGGCGCGCCTGACGCAACAGCGGCCCGCCGCGCTGGCGCGCAGCAGCGCGGGCCAGCTCAGCGCCACGCACTGAGCCCGGTCGGCCCGCCGAGCCGGGCGGGAACGCGATGATCCGGCGTTCCCGCCCGCGCCCCCGACACCTACATGGCCACCGCGCGCGGAATCTCGGCGGCGAGATAGTCGAGCAGGACCCGTATCGAAGGCAACTGGTTCTGCCCATAGGGCAGCAAGGCCGTGATCGCCGCGTCGGCCGCGGTCCATTCGGGCATCACGCGCACCAGGCTGCCCTGCGCGATCTCCTCCTTGCAGATGTAGCCGGGCAGCGCGACGATGCCGAGCCCCGCGATCGCGGCGTCCTTCAGGGTCGGCATGCAGTCGGTCATCAGGATCGGATCGATCAGCATGGTTCGCGTGCCGCCGTTCTCGTGCCGCAGCCGCCATTGCGGCACGCTGCCCTGGCGCGCCATGAACAGCGCCGGGTGGTTGCACAGGTCCTCCGGGCCGTGGATCGGCTCGCGCCCCTTGAGCAGGGAAGGACTGCAGAACAACATCCAGGGCGTCGGCGCCAGGCGACGCTGGATCAGGTTCGAGTCGCGCAGGGGCAGGCTGTGCGAGCGGATCGCCATGTCGTAGCCCTCCTTGACGATATCGACCTCGGTATCCGAGGTGCGCTGCACCACCTTGACCTGCGGGTATTGCCGGCAGAACTCGGTCAGCAGGCCGCGCATCGCGAACTGCGCGGTGGCCACCGCCACCGTGAGCCGCACCAGCCCGCTCGGCGTCGACAGGCGCTGGCGCACCGCGTATTCGGCCGACTGCGCATCGCGGATCATGATCTGCGCGCGACGATAGAACTCCGAACCGATATCGGTAACGGCCAGTTGCCGGGAAGTGCGATTGAACAGGCGCGCGCCCAGGCGCACCTCGAGTTGGTTCATGCGGTAGCTGATGGTGGACTTGGGCAGGGACAGCGCACGAGCCGCGGCGGAAATACTCTTATGGTCGACAACCTGTACGAAGTAGTACATGTCGTTTAGATCCAGCATCAATCCTGTTTCCTAAAAATGACACCTGGAGCGCGACGCTGCCGTCGAGCCCGGGTGCATCGCTGATTTCGGTGGGGACGTTATACGCGACCCGGCGTCTTGTTCATATCCATCAGCTTGGACGTTACGTCCGACTCCATGGACGTCGTGCCCGGCCGTCGCGGTTACCGCGAAACCTTTGCGTTCGCCGTTCAGGGATGCGAAGCGGACGGGACGCCGGCACGGTCGTCCGATCCGCTGCGCTGCGCGAGCGACACGCGGCGCGGCCGCCCGGCGTCAGCCGGCATGTTGAACATCATGATCGAGGCCCGCTACAACCGCGGAAACCCCTGCGGCTTGCGCCTGCCGCGCGCGCGGCCTCGCGATCTCGCCGCGCCACGCGCGAGCGATTCACCAGCGGCACGCGACACGACACACCGCATCGTGCCGCCGATCGACAGCGTCGCCGGCCGTGCCTCGCCCCCTCGAACCAGGCACGGCCGCCATGCGCACGGCCGCGTCGACCTCAGATCCGCCGGCTGATCATCTCGGCCATCATGATGGTGGTGGCATTGGTGGCGATCGAGGGAATCTCCGGCATGATCGAGGCATCCACCACCCGCAGCCCCTGCACGCCGCGCACGCGCCCGCTCGGATCCACCACCGCTTGCGGGTCGCCCTCGCGGCCCATGCGCACCGTCGAAGTGGGATGCGCGTAACCGTCCACCGCGGCCACCACCGCCTTCTTCAGCGCGGCCTCGTCCTCGACCTCGTCGCCGGGCGTCATCTCGAAGGCCAGCGTGTCCTTGAACGGCGCGGTGCGGCCGATCCGGCGCGACAGCTTCACGGCCTCCATCATGCGGCGCAGGTCGCCCGGTGCCTGGAAGAAGTTGTAGCGGATCAGCGGCATGGCGCGCGGATCGCGGCTCGCCAGGCGCACCGTGCCGACCGAATCAGGCAGCGTGACCGCGCAGGCCAGCACGATCGCGCCGCCGGTCGGGCTCTGCGCCGGATCGAAGATATGCGTGCCGGAGATGTGCAGGTCGAGCTCGCCGACTCGGGCCTCGCTCGAACGCGTCCAGATGATCGCGCCGGCCACCGGGTCCATCGAGCGTGCCGCTTCCTTCAGCGCGTAGACGTTGTAGTAGAACGGATGCTCCTTGAGCCCCTCGCCGACCGGCGCGTCCTGCAGCACCGGGATGTCGAGCGACGCCAGGTGCGCGGCCAGGCCGATGCCCGAGCGCATCAGGATCGCGGGGCTGCCGAACGCGCCGCCCGAGAGGATCACCTCGCCGGCCGCGATCCGTTCGCCGCCCACCAGGCGCACGCCGCTCGCGCGGCGGCCCTCGAACAGCACGCGATCGACCTCGGCATGGCCGGCGATGGTCAGGTTCGGCCGGCGGCGCACCGCGTCGTCGAGGTAGGCCATGCCGGTGTTGATGCGCCGCCCGTCCACCACGTTCAGCGGATACGGCGAGACGCCGTGCTGCTCGACGCCGTTGAAGTCGCTCACGCGCGGCAGCCCGAGCGCCTCGGCGGCCAGCACGAAGCCGCGCATCGAGGGCGTGATCTCCTCCATGGTCCGCTGGCGGATCGGGAACGGGCCCGAGCGGCCGTGCCAGGCATCGTCGCCGGTGGGCGTGTTCTCCATCGCGCGAAACACCGGCAGCACCTCGTCGAAGGACCAGCCCTCGATGCCGCGCGCCCGCCAGCGCGCGAAATCGGCCGGCCGCGCGCGCATCGCCACCGCCGCGTTGACCGCCGAGCTGCCGCCCAGCAGCTTGCCGCGCAGCGCCGTCACGTCGTGGCCGAGCCCGGCATGGTCCTGCGTGTGGTAGCCCCAGTCGTGCGCCTGGTCGCCGCCGACGTGGTTCGCGTTGGCGATCACCTCCGGGTAGGCGCCGGCCGCATAGATCGGCCCGGCTTCGAGCAGCAGCACGCTGCGCGCGGGATCCTCGCTCAGTCGATGCGCCAGCACGGCACCCGCCGAGCCGCCCCCCACGATCACGATATCGAACGACTTGGCCGACAGATGGTCGATGCTCACGGTGAATCCTCCATGAAGTTTGACGACGGGCCGCGCCAACGCGGCCTCAGGCGGACCGGAAGGCGCCCAGGATGAATTCGGCCGCGCGCTCGAGCGCGGCCTTGCTGCTGTCGAGATGGGGCAGGTCGAGCTGGAACACGTGGTGCATGCCCTCCCAGATCTCCAGCGACACCGCCACGCCGGCACGCGCGGCGCGCCCGGCATACTGGCGCGCGTCGTCGAGCAGGCGCTCGTCGGTGCCGACCTGGATCAGCAGCGGCGGCAGGCCGGCCAGTTCGCCGTGCAAGGGCGAGGCCAGCGGGTCAGTGGGCGCCGCGCCGCCGAGATAGCCGGCGGCGCAATCGAGCAGGTAGGCGTGGCTGATCAGCGGATCGACCACCGCGGGATCGACCATCGAGGTGCCGGTGAAGGCCAGGTCGGTCCAGGGCGAGAACACCACGCCGGCCACCGCGCGCGGGCTGCCGCCCAGCTTCGTCAATTGCGCGAGCGTGACCAGGCCCAGGCCGCCGCCGGCCGAATCGCCGACCACCGCGATCGTGCCGATGCCCTGCCCGCCCAGCCAGCGGCAGGCGGCCAGCGCCGCATCGGGCGCGGCCGGCAGGCTCGCCTCGGGCGCCAGCGGGTAGTCGATCAGCAGCGCGGGCAGGCCGGTGCGGGCCACCAGCTGGCTGACGAAGCCGCGATAGGCATCGGCCGAGCCGAGCACGTAGCCGCCGCCGTGCAGGTAGAGGATCGCGTGCGCCGTTTCCTCGACGCTGGCCGGGCGCAGCCACCAGCCGCGCACGCCGGGCGCGGCGACGGCCGCCAGGCCGACGCCCTCGGCCAGCGGACAGGCGCCGATGAAGGCGTCGTAGACCGCCCTCGGCTCGCCGGGCGTGTCGCGCCAGAACCGCTCGAAGTGTTCGCGCAGCGCGAGCTCGCGCCGGCGCTCCTCGGGCGAGAGCGTGATGAAGCGGATATCGGGGCTGTCGGGCCGGGCCGTGGTATCGAGCATGTCTCGGGTTCTCCCTTCCACTGAGGCGAGGCTGGCTCGCCGCGCGCCGACGAGACCATAGGTCCCCTTGCCGCGCGAGCCTGCGCGGCCGGGGCAAGGATGCGAAATACCGGGTGGGGCTAGCCGGGAATGCGGCCCAGGCGGCCGTCGGCATAGGCCGCGAGCGTGCTGCGGACATCCTCGACGCTGGACATCACCAGCGGCCCGTGCTTGACGAAGGGCTCGCGGATCGGCTTCGCCGCCATCAGCACGAAGTGGGTCGAGGCGGCGGCGGCTTCCAGCTCGATCGCGATCGCCGGGCCGGCGACGATGGTGGTGGCATGTCCCGCTTCGAGCACGAGCACTTCATTCCCGCAGCGCAGCGCGAGGCGCCCGCTCACGGCATAGATCCAGGCATGACGCCCCTCGGGCAGCCGATGACTGAAGCCGGCGCCCTCGCCCAGGCTGCCGTCGAGCAGGGTCATCTCCTCGGGCGTGCCCTGCGCGCCCGCCAGCTCGCCGCTGCTGCCGAGCACCACGCGCACACGTGTTCCCGGCGCCTCGAAAACCGGCACCTCGGCGGCGCGCACGTGCAGGGTGCGCGGCGAGGCCTTCTTCAAGGCGGCGGGCAGGTTGACGAAGATCTGCAGCGCGTGGATGCGCGCACCGGGCATCGGCAGCTCCTCGTGGACCGCGCCGCCGGCCGCGGCCAGCCAGTAGAGATCGCCGGCGCCGAGCTCGAGGTCGTTGCCGAGCGAGTCGCGATTGTGGAACTGTCCTTCGGCGTCCTCGAACATGGCGGTGACCGCCGAGATGCCGGCATGCAGATGCGGCTCGAAGGTGGGCGCGGTCATCACGAAATGATCGACCATCAGCAGCGGGTCCATGCGCCCGGCGAAGCTGTCCTCGGAGAAGTGGGTGGCGGTGAAGCCGCTGCCGATCCGTTGCGGCACGCCCGCCACGATCTCGCCGAGCCGCGCGGGCGAGCTCCCGGCCGGGTCACCTTGCTCCGTGGAAATCGATGCGGTGCCGCCCATGCCTTGTCCCCTCGGTGTCGAATTGCAAAGAATTGCGAAACCCGACTGTACTTAAGGGCCTATTCACTGAAAAGTCTTCGGCATCTGGATTCAACGTCCAAGAGTTTGGACGCTCGCCGCGCGCGGGGCGCGGCGGCCCCGCCTCACAACAGCACGGCCTTGGGAAATTCGGCGGCCAGGTGCTCGACGAAGGCACGCACCGAGGGCAGCATGCCCTTGCGATGCGGCATCAGCGCGGTGATGGTCGAGGTCGCGCCGATCCAGCCCGGCAGCACCCGCCGCAGCTCGCCCGAGCGCACCGCGGCGCGGCACACGTAGCTGGGCAGCGCGACGATGCCCAGCCCGCGGATCGCCGCCTTCTGTAGCCCCACCATGTCGTCGCCGAGCAGGCGCGGCGCGAGCGGCAGGACCAGCTCCTCGCCGCTGCCGTCGACGCGGCGCAGGCGCCAGGCCGGGGTGACCTCGGCGCGCATCGCGAACAGCGAGGGATGGGCGCGCAGATCCTCGGGAGTCCTGGGCGCCCCGTGCCGTTCGAGATAGGCGGCGCCCGCGAACAAGGGCCAGGGCACCGGCGCCAGCATCTTCTGCACCAGCCCCGAATCGGGCAGCGGCTCGCTGTGGGCACGTACCGCGACGTCGAAGTTCTCGCCGACCAGGTCCACCGGCCGGTCGATCGCGTGCGCCACCACGTCGACCTTCGGATGCTGCAGCAGGAAATCGCAGATCATGTCCGACACCGCGAACTGCATGGTGGCGGCCCCCGCCGTGCAGCGCACCGTACCGATCGGCTCGGTCAGGCGGTTGCGCACCGCGCTCTCGGCCAGCTCGGCCTCGCGCAGCATCGCCACCGCATGCTGATAGAACTCGCGGCCCGCATCGGTCACGCCCAGGTGACGCGGGGTGCGATTGAGCAGGCGCACGCCGAGCTCGCCCTCGAGCTGCTGGATCCGATGGCTGAGGGTGGATTTCGGCACCTGCAGGATCTTGCCGGCCGCGGTGAAGCCGCCGTGGTCCACCACCTGCACGAAGAAGTAGAAGTCATTCAGGTCGAGCATTGCGCCGCCTCCCGTTTCGCCGTCTCCAGGGGCTCGCCCGGCCTGCGCGGCAGGATGGGTGCCCGGTTCGATTGTCCGTTATCGGAGCGGCCCGGATCGCCGCGCCGCCGTCCAACAGCTTAGACGCTAAGTCGCAAAAACGTGGACTTCTGGGCGCCCGGCCCGCTCGATAGAATTTGCCGGCATCGCGTCCGGTGCATGCCGCCGCGCCGCCACGCGCCGCGCGAGCCACCTGCCTCGCCGAGCGTTTCGCTCCCCGTGCCGGGAGCGGGCACGCCTCGCCGCCTCCGTCGCCTCACCCCGACTCGCCAACCCCAGGAGAACACCATGACCCGTCACAGCTATGAAGCGCTCACCGTCGACAATGCCGCCGTGGTGCTGGTCGACCACCAGATCGGCCTGATGACAGGCGTGCGCGACTACTCGACCGGCGAACTCAAGCACAACGTGGTGGCGCTGGCGCGTGCCGCCCGCGCGCTGGAACTGCCGATCGTGGTCACCACCACGGCGCGCGACAGCATGTGGGGCCCGACGTTTCCGGAACTGGTCGAGGCGCTGCCCGGCATCGAGATCATCGACCGCTCGACGGTGAACGCCTACGACGATGCGCGCGTCGCCCAGGCGATCGAGGCCACCGGCCGCAAGAAGCTGATCTTCGCCGGCGTCTCGCTCGAAGTGTGCGCGGCGTTCCCCGCCATGACGGCGGTGGCGCGCGGCTACGACGCCTACGTGGCCGTCGACGCCTCGGGCACCTTCAGCGACACCAAGCGCCAGACCGGTTTGTTGCGCATGCAACAGGCCGGCGTGATCGTCTCGGACCATGCCAGCCTGATGGTCGAGATCCTCAAGGACAACGGCTCGCCGAAGGCCGGCGCCGTGTATGCCGCGCTCGACATGCCCTGGGCCACCCTGGTCGGCCAGATCGCGAGCGCCTACAGCAGCAAGTAAAACCGCGGCGGAGGCGAACGATGCCGGCGTGAAGCCGGCATCGCGTTCGCTCCGCGCGCGCATCGATCCCGTGCCGCGCAGCTCAGGGCGCGTCGCCCTGCCCGCCTTCGTGCGGCTGCCAGGCCGACTCGATCGCGCGCAGCGCGCCCAGCACGATCGAGCGGTTCAGCGCGGCCGCCAGCACGCCGTCGCGCTCGGCATAGGCCTCGCAAAGCCGCTGGTGATCGGCGCACGAGCGCTGCATGCGCCCCGGCAGCGAGGTGCTCAGGTGGCGCAGGCGGTTGGTGCGCATACGCATCGAATCGAGCACCTGCTTCACCACGCCATTGCCGCTGATGCGCAGTTCCTCGTCGCGAAACGCGACGTTGGCCCAGAAGTAGCCATCCACATCGCCCTTCGCCGCCACCTCGGCCAGCCGCTCCGCGGCGCGCCGCAGCGTGGCGATGTCCGCCTCGTCGGCGCGCTCGGCGATCGCCATCGACACCTGCCCGTACAACAGCGCGCGCAGCTCGTAGATCTCGCGGATCTCCTTCAACTGCATGGTCGCCACGCGCGGGCGGCGCCGCGGCGGCCAGTCCACCAGGCCCTCGCGCACCAGCGCGAACAGCGCCTCGCGCACCGGCGTGCGGCTCACGCCGAAGCGCCGGGCCAGGTCCACCGAATTGAGGTCGTGGCCGGGCGCGAGCCGCCCCTCGATGATGCCGCGCGCCACCCAGTCGACGATCTCCGCCACCGGCGTGGTTTCCTTGTCTTCGTCAGGCAGGCTGGTGCCTTCGTCCAGATCCATCGGGCAGTCCTCGAGGGCGCAAAAAAGGTCCGCGATTGTAGCAAACCCGGCTCGGCGGCTTGCGGTTCGGCTCATGCCAATTCCGTTAAGTGTATACACTAATTAGGAATTACTGCGAATTCTTTCAGTTAACTGGCATCATCTCCGAAAAAATGTCGACACTCAATCGAATCGTCGGCATCACCTCATTCAGGAGACGCCATGTACATGGAACAGGAGATCGCCGGCTCCGCGCGCCAGCGCGAGGCAAGCGTCTCGGCGCGGCTGGACCGCCTGCCGCCGACCCGCTACTTCCGCGGGCTGGTCGCGCGCATCGCGATCGGCGGCTGGTTCGAGTTCTACGAGATGTTCATGGCCGCCTACATCTCGCTCGGGCTGATCAAGGGCGGCATGTACCACGCCACCACCGAGGGCATCTTCGACGTCAACGGCTTCGCCAGCTTCCTCGGCTCCTTCTTCGCCGGCATGTTCGTCGGCACGGTCGCGCTGGGCGGCTTCACCGATCGCTTCGGGCGCCGCGCCGTGTTCACCGGCGCGATGCTGCTCTACTCGGTCGCCACCTTCGCGGCCGCGTTCCAGGTCTCGCCCGAGGCGATGGATGCCTGGCGCTTCGTGGCGGGCCTGGGCATCGGCGTGCAGCTGATCACGGTCGACACCTATATCTCCGAGCTCACGCCGAACCACGCGCGCGGCAAGTACATGGCCTTCAGCATCCTGGTGATCCTGACCTCGGTGCCGACGGTCGCCCTGCTGTCCTACGTGCTGGTGCCGCATACGATCCTCGGGCTGGACGGCTGGCGCTGGGTGATGATCATCGGCTCGGCGGGCGCGCTGCTGATCTGGCTGATCCGTCGCGACCTGCCGGAATCGCCGCGCTGGCTCGAGTCCAGGCAGCGCGTGGCCGAGGCGCGCGCGATCGTCGACCGGATCGAGAGCCGGGTGGTGGCGGAAACCGGCCAGCCGCTCGCGGCGCCGAAGCTGGACGCCGCCGCGCCCGAGGAAGGCCAGGGATCCTGGTCGGAGATCTGGCAAAGGCCCTACCTGGGCCGCACCCTGATGCTGTCGCTGTTCAACTTCTGCCAGACCTTCGGCGTGTACGGCTTCGGCGCCTGGGTGCCGGTGCTGCTGTATTCGAAGGGCATCACCATCACGCATTCGCTGCTCTACACGATGGTGATCGCGATCACCACGCCGCTGGGCGCGATCGGGGCGATGGCCTGCGCGGAGCGCATCGAGCGCAAGTGGCAGCTGGCGGCCTGCGCGGCGGTGGTGGCGGTGGCCGGCGTGATGTTCGGGATGGTGCGCGAACC
Source organism: Burkholderia sp. Ax-1720 (assembly GCF_011753035.1). NCBI lineage: Bacteria > Pseudomonadati > Pseudomonadota > Betaproteobacteria > Burkholderiales > Burkholderiaceae > Burkholderia > Burkholderia sp. Ax-1720. The sequence continues at coordinate 15,593 of NZ_VWWK01000009.1, forward strand.
GGCGCTGATACTGCTGTTCGGCAGCGCGGTGACGATCGCCAACAACTGGCTGATCGGCATCTTCCACACCTACCAGGCCGAGCTGTACCCGACCCGCATCCGCGCGCGGGCGGTGGGCTTCGTGTTCAGCTGGAGCCGGCTCAGCTCGATCTTCGTCGGCTTCTGGGTGGCGGCGCTGCTCAAGCACTATGGCGTGCCGGCCGTGTTCGTGCTGATTTCCTCGGCCATGCTGGTGATCGTGGTGGCGGTCGGCGCATTCGGCCCGCGCAGCAACGGGATTCGGCTGGAGGAGCTGTCGCGCTGAGCGAGGTGGCCTGTCTTGCCAGCTACTCGATCGACCGTGGCCAGGGTCGCCGCGCCGGACGAGCAGCGGCGGCGAACCCGGGTCAGCCGGCATGCTCACTGGCCGAAGTAGACGGGCTTCATGCCGTCGTTGTCCAGCGTGACGTGACGATGCGCGCGGCCCGACGCGGTGCTGCCGTCGGGGCTGCCGCCGTAACCCTGGGCGGCGCCGGCCTGGGCCGCCGCGAGCTGCTGCCCCGCCACGCGCTGCTCGGCCGCGATCAGCGCCGACGGGTAGCTCACGTCCTCGCCGCGCGCCGCGTCGTAGCCGGCGGCATGCAGTTGCGCGAGTTCGGCCTGCACCTGGTCGCGCGTCACCTGATCGGCCTGGGCTTGCGTGCTGGCGGTCGCGAAGGCAAAAGCGGCTGCGGAGGCGGCGGCGATACGGACGACGAGAAGCTTGTTCATGATGGACTCCAGTGGATCAGTTGGTTGAGTCCGCAACGTTCCTGGCGATGGCTGCCTCGCTGCGGTTTCGCGATCGCCTTGTCGATCGCGTGTATGCACTGTAGGGCCGCGGCGCATCGGCTTGAATGTCCGGGCCGCTCAAGAACATGCCCGTTCGTCTCAAGCCCGTTTCCCGCTACCGCGCCCCATTCTTGAGCCACCTTGAATTGACTATCCAATCAGGACCGCTTATCGCCGCCTAGCCTGCTTGCTAGACTGCCCCGCATCGTGCACGCGCGTTCCAGGAGACAGCAGAATGGCCGATAGCGATCGCCCCAGCCCCCGCCTTTCCCGCCGCGATTTCATGGGGGCGACAGCCGCCACCGCCACCCTCGCCGCCGTGCCGATGCAGGCCCGCTCGGACGACACGCCAACCGTCATGGATGCGCGAGCCGCCGAGCCCGGGCAATGCGTGAGCATCGAGCCCATCGTCAACGGCCGGCCCGTCAAGGTCGAGCTCGACATCCGCGCCTCCCTGCTCGACCTGTTGCGCGAACGCCTGCACCTGAGCGGCGCGAAGAAGGGTTGCGATCACGGACAATGCGGTGCCTGCACGGTGCACGTCGAGGGCCGGCGCGTGGCCGCCTGCCTGAGCATGGCGGTCAGGATGGACGGCCGCCGCGTGACCACCATCGAGGGCCTGTCGGACGGCGAGACGCTGCACCCGATGCAGCAGGCCTTCATCGACCACGACGCCCTGCAATGCGGCTACTGCACGCCGGGACAGATCATGGCCGCGGTGGCCTGCGTGCGCGAAGGCCACGCGCTGTCGCGCGAAAGCATCCGCGAATACATGAGCGGCAACCTCTGCCGCTGCGGCGCCTACGTGGGCATCGTCGCCGCCATCGAGGCGGTGGTCGCCCAGGGAGGGACGGTCTGATGCGTACCTTCGGCTATACGCGGCCCGACAGCGTGCCCGCCGCGATCCAGGCCTTCGCCGCGGCGGGGCCCGGCGCCCGCTACCTCGGCGGCGGCACCACGCTCTACGACCTGATGAAGCTCGACGTCGAGCATCCCCGGCACCTGATCGACATCACCGCGATTGCCGGCATCGACGCGGTGGAAGCCGGCGGGCAAGGCCTGCGGATCGGCGCGCTGGCCACCATGAGCGAGGTGGCCGCGCATCCCGTCGTGCTGCGCGACTATCCCGTGCTGGCCGAATCGCTGGACCGTGCCGCCTCGCAGCAGTTGCGCAACATGGCGACGGTGGGCGGCAACCTGCTGCAGCGCACGCGCTGCCCGTATTTCCGCAACGGCGCGCTCTACCCCTGCAACAAGCGCGTGCCCGGCAGCGGCTGCGCGGCGATCGGCGGCCTCGATCGCAGCCACGCCGTGCTCGGCACCAGCGAGTCCTGCATCGCCGTCTATCCTGGCGATTGGGCGGTCGCGCTGGCCGCGCTCGATGCGAGCATCGAGGTGGCGGGCGCGGCCCGGGCTCGCCGCATTCCACTGCTCGCGCTGCATCGCCTGCCGGGAAGCACGCCGCATCTCGAGCATGTGCTGGAGCTGGGCGAGATGATCGTGGCGATCCACGTGCCCGCCACGCCGGCCGCGCGCGCCTCGACGTATCACAAGATCCGCGATCGCGAGAGCTACGCCTTCGCGCTGGTTTCCGCGGCGGTCGCGCTGGAACTGCGCGACGGCGTGGTGCGCGAGGCGCGGATCGCGCTGGGCGGCGTCGCCACCAAGCCATGGCGCGCCGGCCGCGCCGAGCGCTCGCTGCTGGGCCGCCCGCTCGATGCCGGCAGCGCGCTCGCGGCGGGCCGCCTGGCCTTCGCCGAGGCGCGCCCGGGCACGCACAACGGCTTCAAGATCGAGCTCGGCGCACGAGCCGTCGCCGACGCGCTCGAGATCGCCGGGAGCCGCGCATGAGCCTGCCTCCGCTTCCCGATCGCGCGCGCGTCGATGCCCGCGACAAGGTGCTGGGCCGCACGCGCTACGCGGCCGACGTGCCGATCCCCGGCCTGCTGCATGCCATGACGGTGCCCTCGACGATCGCGCGCGGCAGCCTGCTCGGCCTCGACATCGAGGCGGCCATGCGGGTGCCGGGCGTGCTGCGCGTGCTGACGTCGGCCGACTTCGCGAACGTGCCGCCGCTGGCGCCGAGCATCTCGCAAGGCGGCTACGGCTTCCAGAGCGTGCAGCCGATGGCGGGCGAGCGGATCGCCTATCGCGGCCAGGCCGTGGCGCTGGTGGTGGCGCAAACGCTGGAGGCGGCGATCGAGGCCGCCCAACTGGTCGAGCCGCGCTACGCGGCCGAGCCCTTCGCCGCGACGCTCGACCAGCCGGGCGCCACGCCCGAGCCGCTGGCCAGCCGCGGCGTGAGCGCCGGCGATGCGCAGGCGGCGCTCGCGCGGGCCGCGCATCGCGTCGAGGTCGAGTACCGCTTGCCGGCCCAGCACCACAATCCGATCGAGATGATCTCCACCACGGCCAGCTTCGAGGACAGCCGCCTGGTGATCCACGAGGGATCGCAGAACACCGCGGCCATCAAGTTCGGCCTGGCCGCCGCCCTGCAGCTCGACCCGGAGCGCATCCATGTCGCCAGCCCCTACACGGGTGGTGGTTTCGGGCAGAAGAACTCGCTGCAGAGCCAGACGGTGCTGGTGGCGCGCGCCGCGATCCTGCTGGGCCGACCGGTCAAGCTGGTGATGCCGCGCGCGCAACTGTTCCATACCGCCAGCTTCCGTCCCGAGAGCCGCCATCACGTCACGCTCGGCGCGGGCGCGGACGGCACGCTGCGCGCCGCTCGATACGAGGTGGCCTCGCAGGCCTCGCGCGCCGACAGCTACACCGGCGGCCATCACGAGATGCCCTCGCGGCTCTACGAGATGGCCTACCTGGGCACGGAGAGCGTGATCCACGTCGACACGCAGTCACCCGGCGCGATGCGCGCGCCGACCGAACATCCGGCCTCGGTGGCCTTCGAATGCGCGGTCGACGAGATGGCCTACCAGTTGGGCCAGGATCCGCTCGCGTTCCGCCTGGCCAACCAGGCCAGGCACGATCCCGTGTCGGGCCAGCCGTTTTCCTCGCGCTTCCTGGAACAGTGCCTGCGCGAAGGTGCCGAGCGCTTCGGCTGGGAGCGACGCAGCGCGGCGCCGCGTTCGATGCGCGCGGACGACGGCACGCAGATCGGCTGGGGCGTGGCCTGCGGCGCCTACAAGGCCGCCACCACGCCGACCCTGGCGAAGCTGCGCATCAGCGCGAGCGGCGCCACGCGCTTCGCCGTCGCCGGCCACGAGCTGGGCCAGGGCATGCGCAGCGCGATCACGGCGGCCCTGGTGGCGGAGCTCGATTGCGATCCGGCCAGGGTCGAGGTGCTGATCGGCGATACCGACCAGGCGCGCCAGCATCTCACCGCCGGCTCCTGGGGCACCGCCAGCGTGATCCCCGCGGTCCGGCACGCGGTCGAGCAGATGCGGGCCAGGGTCGACGAACTGCTGGCCGGCCGCCGCGTCGACGGCAACCTGCATCGACGCATCGCCGCCGTGCGGCGGCCCTTTCTCGAAGTCGAGGTGCAGGGCCTCGGGCCCGGGCAGACGGCGGCCGCCTACACCCGCTTCCTGGAGGGGCGCGTCGCGGCCACCGGCCCGGTCTATCCCGGCTTCACCAGCTTCAGCTGGATCGCCCACTTCGTCGAGGTTCGCGTCGAGCCGCGCACGCGCCGCGTGCGCGTGCCGCGCGTGGTCAGCGTGGCCGATTGCGGCCGCGTGATGAGCCCGCGCACGGCGGCCAGCCAGGTGCGCGGCGGCGTGGTCTGGGCGATCGGCGCCTCGCTGCGCGAGATCGGCGAAGTGGACGTGCGCTTCGGCGGCGCGCTCAACAACGACCTGGCCGAGTACCTGGTGCCGGTCAATGCCGATATCGGCTCGATCGAGGTGTCCTTCATCGACCAGCCCGACCCGCTGCTCAACGATGCCGGCGTGAAGGGGCTCGGCGAGGTGGCGATGGTGGGCGCCGCGGCGGCCATCAACAATGCCGTCTATCACGCCACCGGCACGCGCGTGCGCCGCATGCCGATCCGCGTCGAGGATCTGCTGTAGGCGTGGCCGGCGCGCGATTGCCCGCGCGCCGGCCGAGCGTCGCGCCCCGCCTTCCTCCTTCCATTCTCATCGAACCGCCGCGCGAGCCGCCTGCCCCATCGAGTCGACCCGTGCCTCTGCTAGAGTGTGCCGATCGAAACGCCGTGGCGGAGACCGGGTGGATATCAAGCAAATGAGACATTTCCTGGCGCTCGCCCAGGAACTCAACTTCGGTCGCGCCGCGGCGCGCCTGAACATGGCGCAACCGCCGTTGACGCGCCACATCCACGCGCTCGAGGCGCAACTGGGCGTGGCATTGTTCATACGAACGCCCAAGGGCGTGATCCTGACCGAAGCGGGCCGCACCCTGCTCGACCACATTCCCAACGTGCTGTTGCTGGCCGAGCGCGCCGAGCAGGAAACCCGCCTCACCGGCGAGGGCTACCTCGGCCGGCTCGACGTCGGCATCTTCAGCTCAGGCATCCTGAACGTCATCCCGCGCCTGCTGGCGGACTTCCACAAGGCCCGGCCGGCGGTGAAGATCAGCGTGCAGAACATGTCCAAGGCCGAGCAGATCGCGGCCCTGCGCGAGCGGCGCATCACCATCGGCTTCAATCGCCTGGTTCCCGAGGACGAGGGCCTGTGCGTGGAATCCGTGATGAAGGAGCGCTTCCTGCTGGCCCTCTACGAGGGCCATCCCTTGTGCCGGAAGAAGTCGATATCGCTGCGCGATCTCGACGACGAGCCGATGATCCTCTATCCGAACGCGCCGGTGCACGGGCTCGCGCAGGAGGTGGCGCTGGCTTTCCGCATGGAGGGCCTGCGCCTGCGCGTCGAGCAGGAAGTCGAGGACGTGGTGACCTGCATCGCCCTGGTGGCGAGCGGCTTCGGGGTGGCCATCACCACCGAGTCGGCCGCCAACCTGCGGCTGCCCTACGTGGTCTACCGCCCCCTGAGCAGCAAGCACCTGCGTGCCATCGAGCTGAGCTGCCTGTACCGCCGCGACAACGATTCGCCGACCCTGCAGTTCTTCCTGGAGGTGATCCGGCAGTTCGCCGCCAGGCGCCGCGCGCGCCTGGAAATCTGAACGCCGGCGGCCCTTCGACTCGATACCGATCCGGTATCGGGATCTGAGAATTCAGTATTGGACGGCATGGCCCGTGGTTTGACAACATGAGGTTCGACGACGCAGCGGATGCGTCATCCACTTCACAGGAAAGCCATGCCCATCGTTCATATCTCGCTGCTGGAGGGACGCGACCCGTCGCTCGTCAAGCAGTGCATCAAGGAAGTCGCCCGCTCGATCCACGACACGCTCGGCGCGCCGCTGGAGACGATCCGCGTGATCGCCACCATCGTGCCCGCGCAATACTGGGCGGTGGGCGACCAGACCAAGGACGAACCGCCCGCCGCCGGGGACGACGCGCGATGACGCCGGCCATGCTCGAAGCCGCCGCGGCCGCCCTTCGCGAGGCGGAGCGCAGCCGCGAATACATCGCGCCCCTGCGCGATACCTTTCCGGGCCTCGATATCGAGGATGCCTACGCGATCCAGCTCATCAACACGCGGCAGCGCCTCCAGCAGGGGCGGCGCGTGGTGGGCTGCAAGATCGGCCTGACCTCGCTGGCGGTGCAGAAGCAGCTCGGCGTGGATCGCCCCGATTTCGGCATGCTGTTCGACGACATGAGCTACGGCGACGGCGAACCGATCCCGGCCTCGATCCTGCACCAGCCGAAGATCGAGGCGGAGGTCGCCTTCATGATCGGCCGCGACCTCACCCAGCCGGTGCCCGGCCATGCGGACCTCGTCAACGCGATCGACTACGCCCTGCCGGCGCTGGAGATCGTCGGCAGTCGCATTGCCGGCTGGAACATCCGCATCGCCGACACCATCGCGGACAACGCCTCCTCGTCGGCCTTCGTGCTCGGCGGCAGCCCGCGCAAGCTGTCCGAATTCGACCTGCGCCTGTGCGGCATGGTGCTCGAGAGGCGCGGCGAACCGGTGTCGGTGGGCGCCGGCGCGGCCTGCCTCGGCAATCCGCTCAATGCGGTGGTGTGGCTGGCCCGCACCATGGCGACGCTGGGCACGCCGCTGAAGGCCGGCGACCTGGTGCTGTCGGGCGCGCTCGGGCCGATGGCGGCGGTCACGCCGGGCGACGTGTTCGAGGCACGTATCAACGGGCTCGGCGCGTTGCGTGCCGTTTTCGACCATGAACCGGCCGAGGTGCGGCAATGAACATGATCAACGAAGTCGCGCGAACCCTGGACCGGGCCGCGCACGAGGCGCGCGCCACCGCGCAGTTCGACGACGGCACGCTGTCGCTCGAGGATGCCTACGCGATCCAGCAGGCCTCGATCCAGCTGCGCGTGGCGCGCGGCGAGCAGCGGGTCGGCGTGAAGATGGGTTTCACCAGCCGCGCCAAGATGCTCCAGATGGGCTTGTCGGACGTGATCTGGGGGCGCCTGAGCTCGGCGATGCAGATCGAGGAAGGCTCGGCGATCGAGGCTTCGCGCTTCGTGCATCCGCGCGTGGAGCCGGAAATCGCCTTCGTGCTGAAACGCCCGCTGGCCGGCGATGTTTCGGCACCCGAAGCACTCGCGGCGGTCGAGGCGATCGCGCCGGCGCTCGAGATCATCGATTCACGCTACCGGGACTTCAAGTTCACCCTGCCCGAGGTGATCGCCGACAACGCCTCGTCGAGCGGCTTCGTGGTCGGCCCCTGGTGCAGCCCGCGTCTCGATTTCGGCAATCTCGGCCTGAGCCTGGCGATCGACGGGCGCATCGTGCAGGTCGGTTCGACCGCGGCCCTGCTCGGCCATCCGCTGCGCTCGCTGGTGGCCGCCGCGCGCCTCTCGGCGCAGGCCGGCGAGCCGCTGCAGGCCGGCTGGATCGTGATGGCCGGCGGCGCGACGCCGGCGGAGTGGATCAAACCGGGGCAGCACGTCAGCGTGGAAATGGAACGGCTCGGCAGCGCCGGCTTCCATCTGAAGCCCTGAGGCAGGCAAGGCGCCGGCCAGGTCCGGCAACAGGAAAACTCATGAACCGCAAAGCAAAAGTGGCGATCATCGGCCCGGGCAATATCGGCACCGACCTGATGATCAAGGTGATGCGCAACGCCAGGCACCTCGAAATGGGGGCGATGGTGGGCGTGGATCCGAATTCCGACGGCCTGGCACGGGCCGCGCGGCTCGGCGTGGCCACCACGGCGGCCGGCATCGACGGGCTGCTCGGCCTCGACATCTTCGGCGAGATCGACATCGTGTTCGACGCGACCTCGGCCGGCGCGCATCGCCGCCACGACGAGCTGCTCCGGCAACACGGCGTGCAGGTGATCGACCTGACGCCCGCCGCGATCGGCCCCTACGTGATCCCCGCGATCAACCTGGAGGCCGAAAACGCCACCAACATGAACATGGTGACCTGCGGCGGGCAGGCGACGATCCCGATCGTCGCGGCGGTGTCACGCGTGGCGCAGGTGCATTACGCGGAAATCGTCGCCTCGATCGCGAGCAAGTCGGCCGGGCCCGGCACGCGCGCGAACATCGACGAATTCACCGAAACCACCCGCAGCGCGATCGAGAAGCTCGGCGGCGCGACGCGCGGCAAGGCGATCATCGTGCTCAATCCGGCCGAGCCGCCGCTGATCATGCGCGATACGGTATTCGTGCTGTCCGAGCCGGCCGACCAGGACGCCGTGCGCGAGAGCATCGCCGCGATGGTGGCCAGCGTGCAGGCCTATGTGCCGGGTTATCGCCTGAAGCAGCAGGTGCAGTTCGAATTGATCGACGCCTCCGCGCCGCTGAACATTCCCGGCGTGGGCCCGATGCACGGCCTGAAGACCTCGGTATTCCTCGAGGTGGAAGGCGCGGCGCACTACCTGCCCGCGTATGCCGGCAATCTCGACATCATGACCTCCGCGGCACTGGCCTGCGGCGAGCTGATGGCGCAACGCAGGATGGCGGCCGGCATCGCGCGCGGCAAGCAGGAGACCATGTGATGAAGACCGGCAAGCAGCTCTATATCTCGGACGTCACGCTGCGCGACGGCAGCCACGCGATCCGCCACCAGTACAGCGTGGCGCAGGTGCGGGCCATCGCCGCGGCGCTCGACGAGGCCGGCGTGGACAGCATCGAGGTGGCGCACGGCGACGGCCTGCAGGGCTCGAGCTTCAACTACGGCTTCGGCGCGCACAGCGACGTGGAATGGATCGCCGCCGCCGCGCAGAGCGTGAAGACGGCGAAGATCGCCACCCTGTTGCTGCCCGGCATCGGCAGCACCCACGACCTGCGCAACGCCTACGACGCAGGCGCGCGCATCGTGCGGGTGGCGACCCACTGCACCGAGGCGGACATCTCGCGGCAGCATCTCGAGTACGCGCGCGAACTCGGCATGGACGCGGTCGGCTTCCTGATGATGAGCCACATGACCACGCCCGGGAAACTCGCCGGGCAGGCCAGGCTGATGGAGAGCTACGGCGCCTCCTGCGTCTACGTGGTGGATTCCGGCGGCGCGCTGGGCATGAACGACATCCGCGAGCGCTTCCGTGCCTTCAAGGACGTGCTGCGCCCCGAAACCGAAACCGGCATGCACGCGCATCACAATCTCAGCCTCGGCGTGGCGAACTCGCTGGTGGCGGTGGAGGAAGGTTGCGATCGCATCGATGCCAGCCTGGCCGGCATGGGCGCGGGCGCCGGCAACGCGCCGCTCGAGGTGTTCGTCGCGGCGGCCGAGCGCCAGGGCTGGCGGCACGGCTGCGATCTCCACAAGCTGATGGACGCGGCCGACGACCTGGTGCGCCCCCTGCAGGACCGTCCGGTTCGCGTCGATCGCGAGACGCTGGCGCTCGGTTATGCCGGAGTCTATTCGAGCTTCCTGCGGCATGCGGAGATCGCCGCGGCGCGATACCAACTCAAGACCGTGGACATCCTGGTCGAGCTGGGCAGGCGCAAGATGGTAGGCGGCCAGGAAGACATGATCGTCGACGTGGCCCTGGACCTGCGCGAGCGGGCAGCCCGGGCGCGGGACCAGGCCGCCTGAGGGCCGTCCCGCGAACCGATCCGGCGGGCGCTGGTCCAGGCCCGTCGCAACCAACCTGAGCGGCGTCGCGCGGCGACGCCGACTGGCCCGGCCGGCAAGGAGCGCCCGAGAGCGTCCTGCCCCGGAGCCGGTGGATATCAAAGGAGACAGTGTCGATGACACAAGACAAACTCGCCCAACTGGAAAACCGGGTGCTCGGCGTGACCTTCGCCGGCTGGGCCCTGGACGCCATGGACTTCATGTGCTTCGCACTCCTCACGCCGGTACTGATCCGGGTGCTGGGCGTGACGCATGGCCAGGCCGGCGCGATCACCTCGGCCGCGCTGTTCACCTCGGCGCTCGGCGGCTGGATCGCCGGCATGCTGGCCGACCGCTTCGGCCGGGTGCGGGTGCTGCAATGGGTGGTGCTGTGGTTCGCGGTGTTCTCCGCGCTGTGCGGTTTCGCCGAAGGCGCCCACCAGTTGCTGGTGCTGCGCGCCCTGCAGGGTTTCGGCTTCGGCGGCGAATGGGCGGTCGGTGCCGCCCTGATCAGCGAAATGGTGCGGCCGGAGAATCGCGGCAGGACCATGGGCATCGTGCAGAGCGGCTGGTCGGTGGGCTGGGGCTGCGCGATCGTGCTGGTCGGCGGCGTGTTCGTGCTGTTCCCCGAGGCCCTGGGCTGGCGCGTGGTGATGTGGTTCGGTGCGATCCCCGCGCTGCTGGTGGTCTACATGCGCCACAAGCTGCCCGAATCGCCGGCCTTCCTGGCGGCCCGGCAGGCCGCCGTGCGGCCGCCCTCGCCCGGCGCGATCTTCGCGCGCGGCTTGCGGCGCAACACCCTGCTCGGCTGCCTGATGACCTTCGGCCTGCAAGGGGGCTACTTCGCCGTGCAGGGCTGGCTGCCGACCTACCTGGCCACGGTGCGCGGCTTCTCGATGGGCCACACCGCGCTGGACATGTGCGTGGTGATCGTCGGCTCCTTCAGCGGCAACCTCTCGCATGGCTACCTGAGCGACCGGATCGGCCGGCGCATCACCTTCATCGGCTTCGCCCTGTGCGCGGCGCTGGCGGTGGTGCTCTACATGCTGATCCCGCTCGGGCATCTCGGCCTGACGCTGATGGCGCTGCCGCTCGGCTTCTTCACCTCGGGCGTGTACGGCGGGGTCGGCGCGATCCTCGCCGAGCTGTTCCCGACCCTGATGCGCGGCGCCGGCCAGGGTTTCACCTACAGCTTCGGCCGCGGCATGGGTGCCATCTTCCCGGCGATCGTCGGCGCGATCAGCGCGCATCTCTCGCTGGGCATGGCGATCGCCGTGTTCGCCTCCGCCGCCTATGCGCTGGCGGCCGTGGCGGTGTCCCTGATGGGCGCGCCGCGCCGCGACGAGGTGGCCGGCACCGCGGCCAGCCGGGGCCAGGGCCCGAGCGGGAAAACCGCCTGAGACCCGGGGCGCGATGGTCCCGGAAGCGTTCCGGAAATTCGCGCCCCTCACCGCTTCCTATCCGATCATCCAATCCATTCATCTCGAGGAATACGCCATGGCCGACATCAAACCCGATCCCGCCGTGCTGAAAAACGCCTTCGGCGACGCCAGCCAAATCGACCCCGAGGCCGCGCGGCGCGCCCGGACCTATCTGGACATGGCCGGCTTCGTGCCGCCGCGCGTGCAGACGCGCCTGGCCGTGACCGGCGCCCTGGACCCGACCATGCTGTCGCTGCAGGAAGCCGCGCGCGACCACGCGCTCGCCCCCGCCTGCTTCGATGAAAAGACCACCCAGCTGATGGTGTTCGGCATCATGCTCGGCCAGCTGAACGACGCCGCGCAGATGCACGGCATCGCCGCGCGCCGCGCCGGCGCGAGCTGGGAGGAACTGCAGGCCGTGATCAATCTCTGCTACCTGTTCCGGGGCGTGCCGGCCGCCAATCGCGGCGCGGACATGCTGGCGGCGATCGCCATGCGCGAGGCGGAGGCCAGCGGACAATGAGCGCCAGCCACCGCGCCGGGCAACCGGGGCACGCCTGTCCCGGGCCGGATCGCGATACCAGGGAGCCGGCCTTCCGGCTGCCCGCCGGCAGTTGCGACTGCCACGTACATGTGTTCGGGCCGCAGGCCAGCTACCCGTTCAGCGAGGCGCGCAGCTACACGCCCGAGGATTGCACGGCGGACGACCTCGACCTGCTGCATCGCAGGCTCGGCATCGATCGCGCAGTGATCGTGCATGGCGGCGCCCACGGCCTCGACAACCGGGTAACGCTGGACGCCCTGGACCGGGCGCCGGAGCGCCTGCGGGGCGTGGCCGTGATCCGCCCCGGCCTGCCGCGCGCGACGCTCGACGACATGCACCGGCGCGGCATGCGCGGCTGCCGGATGTCGACCGTGGTGAGCGGCGGCGCGGGCTTCGAGCACCTGCCCGAGCTGGCCCGCGAAACGGCGCCGCTCGGCTGGCACCTGGTGCTGCACTTCAACCGGTCGAGCGAGCTGGTGGACGTCGAGGCCCGCTTGCTGCGAACCGGAAGCGATTTCGTGCTCGACCACATGGCGCGCATCACGGCCGCCGAGGGCATCGCCTCGCCGGCTTTCGACACCATGATGCGGCTGCTCGACAGCGGCCGGTGCTGGGTCAAGCTGGCCAGCCTCTATCGCCTGTCGTCCCGGGCGTATCCGCACGCGGACCTGTTGCCGATGATCGAGCGCGTGGTGGCGCACCGCCCGGATCGCCTGCTGTGGGGCAGCAACTGGCCGCATCCGATCTGCCCGGTGCCGATGCCGAACGACGGCGACCTGGTCGACCTGCTGCCCGCATGGCTGCCGACCGAAGCGCTGCAACGACAGGTGCTGGTGGACAACCCCGCCCGTCTTTACGGATTCGACGCGTAGCACACTGCCCCGAGCCACGGATCGCTCGGGGCGGAACGAGAAAAATAATCGGTATAACTAATCAGGTGGAGGAGACGATGAAAAAGTATGTGTATTTGTCGGCGGGCTTGTTGTCCGTCTCGGGGCTGGCCCATTCGCAAAGCAGCGTGATGCTCTACGGCATCATCGACGAGGCCGTGGTGGTGCAGAGCAACCAGCGCGGCACGACGCCCAACGCGGCCTCCGGCAGCCGCCGCTACTACCTGGATTCCCTGTCGGGCATCAACGGCAGCCGCTGGGGCCTGCGCGGCGAGGAAGCGCTCGGCGGCGGCCTGAAGGCCATCTTCACGCTGGAAAGCGGCATCAACATCAATAGCGGCGCGCTGGCGCAAGGCGGGCTGCTGTTCGGTCGCCAGGCCTTCGTGGGCCTGGCCAGCGACCGATACGGCAGCCTCACGCTCGGCCGCCAGTACGACGAGGTGGTCGACTTCATCGGCCCCCTGATCTTCGCCGGCAAGATGGGCTCGATCTTCGATGCGCTGCCCGGCGACATGAACAATGCCGACAGCGGCCAGCGCATCAACAACGCGGTGAAGTACAGCAGCCGGAGTTATGGCGGGCTGCGCTTCGCCGCGATGTACAGCCTGGGCGGCGTGGCGGGCGCCACGGGGCGCGACCAGGTCTATTCGGCCGGCCTCGAATATCGGCGCGGCCCGCTGGGCCTGGCTGCCGCCTACCTGAAGGCGAATCAGCCCAACGTGTCGATCTTCAGCAACAGCGCGGCCGGCGCCGGCACGCTCGGCACCGCCAGCACCAGCGTCACCACGCCGGTGTACAGCGGCTACCTGAGCGCCAATTCCTACCAGGTGGCATCGGCCGGCGGCACCTACGCATTCGGTCCGCTCAGCCTGAGCGCCATCTACTCGAACGTGCAGTTCCAGCACCTGGGCAGCAGCCTGTCCGCGATCGGCGCGAACCACGTGCCGGCGGGCAGCGCGCAAGGCACCGCGATCTTCAACGCGATCGAGCTCAATGCCGCCTGGCGCATCACGCCGGCCTGGCAGGTCGGCGGCTCGTACGCGCATACCGCGGGCAGCCACGTGACCAACGCGGCGGGCGCGGCCTTCGGCGGCGCGCGCTACGATCAGTTCGCGCTGGCCACCGATTACGCGCTGTCCAAGCGCACCGACGTCTATCTCGCGGGAGTCGTCCAGCTCGCCGGCGGCACGGATTCGACCGGCGAACGCGCGGTGGCCAACCTGAACACGGCCACCGCCTCGTCGAATAGCCGCCAGGCGATCCTGAGGCTGGGGATCCGGCAGAAATTCTGATGGGCGCCCCATGAGTGAATCCCGGCCCGGGCCCTCGTGCCGCGACGGCCCCCGGTTCGCCTCGCGCTCAGCCCGGCGGCACCAGCGCGTCGAGCAGCTTGCGCACCGGCGCGGCCAGCGTGTCGGGCGCGCGCGAGACCAGCTTCAGCGCGCGCCGCGACCATTGCTCGTCGAGCTCGACCACCGAGAACGGCAGCACGTCGCGCAGCCGGCGCGTGGTCGATTCGGGCACGATCGACACGCCGACGCCGGCCGCCACCATATGGCAGATCGCCTCGAAGCTCTCCACCTGGGTGCGCAGCCGCAGGTTCTGGCCCAGCAGCAGCGCCGTCTTCGAGACGTACTGCTGGTGCGAGGAGCGCTCGTTCAGGCCGATGAAGTTCCATTCCAGCACCTGGTGGAAGCGGATCGCGTGCTGGCCGGCGAGCGCGTGGCGATGCGGCACGATGACGACGAAGCGATCGTCGCGAAACGGCGCCACCTCGAGCCGGCGCGTATTGACCAGCCCGACGATGATGCCGAGGTCGGCACCGCCCTCGTCGACCGCGCGCACCGTCTCCGGGCTCGTGTGTTCCTGCACGTCGACGTTGATGCCGGGATGCTCGGCGAGGAATCGCGCCAGCAGCGCCGGCAAGAATTCGTGGATGGCGTTGGTGTTGGCGAACAACCGGATGTTGCCGCGCATGCCTTCGCCGAACTGCGAGAGGTCGTGACGCAGCCGGGTGGTTTCCCGCAGCATCGCGATGGTGTGCTGCAGGAACACCTCGCCGGCCGGCGTCAGCTCGACGCCGCGGCTATGGCGCGACAACAGCGTGGCGGCGACCGATTCCTCCAGCGCGCGGATCCGCGAACTCGCCGCCGCCACCGCGATCGGCAGGCTTTCCGCCGCCTTCGTAATGTTCCCGCAAGCCGCCACGGCCGCGAACAATCTCAGATCGGTCAAATCGAAACGCATCCTGTCTCCATCGCATTGCGCGCGGCATGGCGGCCTCGATATCGGCCGGGCCCGCTCCGTGATGGCGGCGACCTTAGCACAGCATGCCGCTTCGCGAAGGCCCGCGGCCTCGTCCCGGCGTTCGCGATTCGCGAACGCTAGCCCAAGGAAATAGCGACACGGGCCGCCGCCAGCCCGCGCAGAATGTTTCGGGTCGACGGGCGATGCGGCCGACACCGAATCGGCGCATCCCCGCAGCAAGCCACGCCGGCACGACCGGCCCCGCCCCACCCTGGAGGAGACTGATCCCATGTCATGGAAACCGCTGGCCCGCGTCGCCGAGGTGCCGTCCGGCACCGTCAAGGCCTGTCGCGTCGAGGCCACCCCGATCGCGCTGTACAACCTCGACGGCGAATTCTTCGCCACCCACGATATCTGCACGCATGCGCATGCCTGCCTGTCCGACGGCTACCTGGAGGACGGCAGGATCGAATGCCCGCTGCACCAGGGCCTGTTCGACGTGAGGACCGGCAAGGCCGTGTCGGGGCCGGTGGACGTGGACCTGCGGACCTACGCGGTGCGCATCGAAGGCGACGAGGTGCTGGTCGATGTCGAATGAAGCCATCCAGCACCGCCGCGCGCGGGCAGGTTCCCGGCGGGTGAGGCCATGAGCCGGCGCACCGTCGTCGTCGGCGCGGGGCAGGCCGGCGCGAGAACCGCCACGGCCCTGCGCCGGCTGGACGAGTCCGTCGAGATCGTGCTGCTCGGCGAGGAACGCGAGCTGCCCTACGAGCGCCCGCCGCTGTCGAAGGAAGTGCTGAACGGCAGCCTCGCGTCGAAGACCACGCTGTTTCCGCTCGGCTGGTACGAGGAGCAGCGCATCGCGCTGCGCACCGGCGTGCGCGTCGAGGGTTTCGACTGGCGCGCACGGCAGGTCAGGCTCGCGCACGGCGAAACGCTCGGCTACGACGACCTGGTGCTGGCCACCGGCGTGCGCGCACGGCCGCTCGGGGTGCCGGGCGCCGCGCTCGACGGCGTGCTGACGCTGCGCACGCTCGACGACAGCGCGACGCTCTCGGCAAGGCTCAAGCCGGGCACGCGGCTGGTGGTGATCGGCGGCGGCTTTCTCGGGCTCGAGATCGCCGCGACGGCCAGCGCGCGCCATTGCGCCGTGACCGTGCTCGAAAGCGGCAACGGCCTGCTGCCGCGGATCTTCGGCGGCTTCCTGGGCGACTACCTGGCGGCGCTGCATCGCGCGCATCGCGTCGAGGTCCGCACCGGCGCGACGGTCGACGCGATCGAAGGCGGGACGGCCGTCGAGGCGGTCAGGCTCGGCGACGGCAGCCGGCTCGCGGCCGACGTGGTGGTGGTGGCGATCGGCGCACTCGCCAACGACGAGCTGGCCCGTGCGGCCGGCGCGGAATGCGCCGACGGCGTGCTGGTCGACGCCGAGACGCGCAGCTCGCTGCCTTCGGTGTACGCGGTCGGCGACGTCGCCCGGCAGCGCCGGCACTGGCTCGGCGAATCGATCCGCCTCGAATCGTGGGAGAACGCCGAGCTGCAGGCACAGGCCGCGGCCCGCTCGATCGCGGGCCTGGAACCGGCCGCGAGCGCCGCGCCCTGGTTCTGGACCGACCAATACGACCGCAACATCCAGATGCTGGGCGACCGCGCGGCCGAGGACCGGGTGCTGGTCCGCGGCGACCTCGAGGCCGCTTCCTGGTGCGCGTTCTTCGTCGCCGATGACGTCATCCGCGGCGCGCTGCTGGTGAACGCGGGCCGCGAGCGACGCATCGTCAAACGGCTGATCGACACGCGGCAGCGCATCGACGCGGCCGGCATCGCCAATCCGGGGCGGCCGCTCGCCGGCCTGGCGCTCGACTGACCCCGCGCGGCCTCCACGCGCTCCGGCGCGGGAGCCACCCGCATCGCATTGCCATTTCACGGAGAGGAAACATGGAGACAGCAATCAAATGGGCCACGCGCGCCACGGCAGCCGACGCGGCCGCCGGCGGCGACACGCCCGACTACGTCTGGCCCGAGGGCGGCTGCTCGCGCATCCCGTTCTGGGTCTACACGGACGACGCCATCTATCGCCGCGAGCAGGAACGGATCTTCCGCGGGCCGAACTGGTCCTATGTGGCGCTCGAATGCGAGATCCCGAACCCGGGCGACTTCAAGCGCAGCTTCGTCGGCGACCTGCCGATCGTGGTGGTGCGCGACACCGACGGCAGCGTCAACGCCTTCAGCAACAGTTGCGCGCATCGCGGCGTGGCCTTCTGCCAGAGCGAGCACGGCAATGCCAAGTCCTTCACCTGCCCCTATCACCACTGGAGCTATGACCTCAAGGGCAAGGTCACGGGCCTGCCGTTCCGCCGCGGCTACAAGGGCAAAGGCGGCATGCCGGCGGATTTCGACCTGGCCGCGCATCGCGCCGAACCGCTGGCGGTGAACGTGCGCAACGGCGCGATCTTCGCCTCCTTCGATGCGAGCGTCGAATCCTTCGAGGACTACCTGGGCCCGCGCATGCTGTCGTATTTCGATCGCGTGTTCGACGGGCGCAAGCTCGAACTGCTCGGCTACATGCGGCAGCGCATCGAGGGCAACTGGAAGTTCATGTTCGAGAACCTGAAGGACCCCTATCACGCCAGCCTGCTGCATGTGTTCTTCGTGACCTTCGGCCTGTTCCGGATGGACACCGAATCGGCCATCGAGATGGACTCGACCGGGCGCCACTGCGCGATGATCAACCGCCGCGGCGGCCAGCTCGACGAGGTGGCCGCGCACGAGATGCGCCAGACGCTGCGCGGCGACATGCAGCTGAAGGACGCGCGCGTGCTCGACCTGATCCGCGAGTATCCAGGCGACGTGACGGCGGTGATGAGCACGATCTGGCCGAACCTGATCATCCAGCAGCAATCGAACACGCTGGCGATGCGCCACCTGGTGCCGCGCGGGCCGGGCAGCCACGACCTGCACTGGACCTTCTTCGGCTACGCCGACGATACGCCCGAGATGCGCGCGCACCGGATCCGCCAGGCCAACCTGATGGGGCCGGCCGGGTTCGTGTCGGTGGACGACAGCGAGGTGATGGTGATGTCCCAGGAGGGCGTGACGCCCTACAAGCATCGCGCCGGCGTGGCGGAGATGGCCGGGCGCACGGTCGAGGATCACGACCACACGATTACCGAGGTGGCCGTGCGCGGCCTCTATCAACACTATCGCAAGGTGATGGGATTATGAGCGGTTCGACTCGTCAAGGCAGGCAGGCGGTTTCGGCCGAGGTGCGCTTCGGCATCATGGATCTGTACGCGGAATACGGCATGGCGCTCGACGAAGGCCGCTACCAGGACTGGGCGGCTTGCTTCGGCGCGCGGGCCGAGTATCGGCTCACGACCAGGGAGAACCACGAACGCGGGCTGCCGATCGCGATCATCTACTGCGACGGCCGGGGCATGATCGACGATCGCGCCTTCACCACCGCCCAGACCACCATCTCGCAGCCGCGCGCGCTGCGCCACATCGTGAGCGGCATCGCGATCGAGGCGGACGGCGACGGCTACCGCGTCGGCGCCGACTTCCTGATCCTGCAGACCATGCTGGACCGCATGACCGAGATCGTGATGTCGGGGCGCTACCACGATCGCGTGGTGCTCGACGGCGAGCGCTGGCTGTTCGACAGGCGCGTCTGCGTGACCGACACGCTGCTTTATCCGACCTCGGTGGTGGCACCGGTCTGAGCGGCGCGCCGACGGGCTTGCCGCGCCGCTTGCCGCGCGCGGCAAGCCCCGGGCCCGGCTCACGCCGGGCCTTTTCCCTTCTAGAACCAGTGGTTCATGCCGAACGACACACCCGTCTGCTTGTCGTGCCCCGACGGATTCAGCGTCGCATTGCTCACGTAGCCGCCCGTGAAATGCGTGTAGTCGATATCGGCATAGAGCTCGGTGCGCTTGGACAGCAGGTAGTTGATGCCGAGGATGGCGACGTCCTTGCGGCCGTCCACGCTGCTGGTGGTGTTCTTGTTGTCATAGTAGGCGCCCGTCACGTTGAAGACCGGCGTGGCGTGATAGCGGAAACCGCCCCACATGTACTGGTTGCGCGTGCGGCCGCTCATGGTGGAAGGCACCGCCTGCAGGTTGAGCGAATAGCCGCCCATCACCTCCACCGGGCCCAGCGCCACCGCGCCGCCGGCGGTGTATTGGTCGCTGCCGAAATACGCGCTCGAGGTGCTGGGCACCGGGCTGGAGCGCCGCGTATAACCGGCGCCGAACTTGAAGGCCGTGGTGTGGTAATTCACGCCGGCCGCCAGCATGGTGCCGCTCGCGAGGCTGCCCGGGATGCCGCCCGGCGCGTAGGCGGCGCGCGCCGTCCAGGGGCCGAAGTCGCCGTGATAGTGGATCGCGTTGTCGTCGCGGCCGCTGGTGCCGCCCGAGACCGCCGCGGCCTCGGTCACGCCCAGGTAGTGCAGGCTAAACGGCTCGAAGTCGCGGATCAAGCGGTGCTGCAGCGTGAACTGGTGCCCGATGTCGATCTGCCCGAAGGGCCCGCCGATCCCCACCGTCGAATTGCGCTGGAACAGCTGGTTGGTACTGCTGCTGTTGGCGCCGGTCGAGAGGATGTAGCCGGCCTCCAGGTCGAAGCGCGCGTAGTAGCCGCCGCCCAGTTGCTCGATTCCGAGGATGCCCCAGCGGTTCGACTTGTAGACGCCGTTCGAGGCCATCGACAGCGCCGCGCCGCCGGCCTTGGTGCCGTTCACCACGTTGCGCAGGCCGCCGTCCAGCGAGCCGTAAAGCGTGACGCTGCTTTGCGCGTGCGCGGCGCCGCTCGACAGGCCCAGCATGGTCAGCGTGGCCAGCGAACGTCGCATGCCGAAGCGGCGCGCGCCGCCTGGTACTCCAGTTTCAGACATATCTCCTCCATTGACTTCGTTCTATCGATGCGTCGGGAGCCGCGTTGCAAGGCGCCTCCCCTGTCTTTCCCGCCCGGCGTTCCCGGCTCGATGCGCCGCGCCGGCGCGGCCTCAGAACTGCACGCGCGTGCCGCCGCCGATGGTGGTGCCGGTCGCCAGGCGGCTGGCGCGATCGGACAGCACGGCCGCATAGAGATCGGTTCGCCTGGACAGCGGGTAGTCGTAGGCCAGCGACCAGGTATTGCGGTAGACCGAGCTGTTGCCGGAACTCTTCGAATAGGCATCCGAACCGAGGATCCGGCCGACGCCCACCGGAATCGAGAAACCGAGCTGGCCGGTATCGATGCCGACCCGGCCGCTGGAGATCGCATCCCAGACGTGCTGGTACTGGCCGTAGAGCTTCACGAAGCCCAGGTCCCAGGAGGCGCCGAGGTTGAGCACCGACTGGGTGGTGAGCCCGGGCAGCACGGTGCCGAGGTCGCCGGCATTGAGGCTGTACTTGATGCGCTGGTACACCAGCGAGGTGGCGAAGCCGCCGTTGTTGTAGGCGAGCTGGCCGCTCCACTTGTTCTGCCCGAGATGGCCCGGCGCA
Organism: Burkholderia sp. Ax-1720; assembly: GCF_011753035.1. Lineage (NCBI taxonomy): Bacteria > Pseudomonadati > Pseudomonadota > Betaproteobacteria > Burkholderiales > Burkholderiaceae > Burkholderia > Burkholderia sp. Ax-1720. The sequence goes on from NZ_VWWK01000009.1 coordinate 36,044, forward strand.
TTGCCGAAGCTGTACATCGCCCGGCCGACGAAGCCGCCGATGGCGGGCGAGGCGTAGTACGCGGCGTTCCACCACTCGCCCGCATTGCCGAACACGCCCTGCCCGTTCACGCCCACATAGCTGTGCAGCACGATCGGCGAGAACACGAACGAGTTCCAGAACGGGTTGAAGGTGATCGTCGAGTACCACAGCAGCGGCGGGATCAGGCCGACGGTCGCCGTGCCGTAGCGGCCGCTCAGCCCGACATAGGCGTTGCGCGAGAACAGCCCGTCGTTGGGGAAACCGGTGCGGCCCATCGCGCCGGTCTGGATGTTGAAATAGCCTTCCAGGTCGAAGATCGCCCGGGTGCCGCCGCCGAGGTCCTCGCTGCCGCGCAGGCCGAAATACGGCGCGGTCATGCCGCCGTTGCCGGCCACCACGCTCGACGGGCCGCTCATCGGCTTCTTGTAGGCGACGAACGCGTCGAGCATCCCGTAGAGCTGCACGCTCGATTGCGCGTGCGCCGCCCCGGCGCACAGGGCCGCGCCCAGCGCGAGCGCCGTCGCCTTCCATTTCGTTTTCATCGATGCCTCCTCCTGTTCCAAACCCGGGATCCGGATCCGCGAAGCGGGCAGCCTCCAGCACATCGGAAGCCGTCGAATCGCACGCCGAAGTCTTGTTTCTTATTTCTTATTGATAGGTACTGCGAAATGACTGACCTGCATGGCGAGGCTGGATTTCCAGCCCGCGCCGGAGTCAGGCATTGCCGGGAGGCGGCTGGCTGGCCGCCCCGCCCCGGCTCAGGCCCGCTTGCGCGCGGCCGCCGGCACCGCTTGCGGCTGCGTCGAGCACAGCAGCGAATGCAGCACCACCAGCGTGAGGCCGCCCGAGATCACCGGCTGCTGCAGCACCAGTTGCAGCATCAGCGGCATCGCGTGGATCACCTCGGGCGGGATGAACAGGCCGCCGAGGCCGACCAGGAAGGCCAGGCCCGAGGCGATCAGGCGGCGATCGTCCCATTGGACCTGCTCCAGGATGTGCACGCCGTGCATGAAGACGATGCCGAACAGCAGCGTGGCAGCGGCCGAGATCACCGAGATCGGCACCACCACCAGCAGCATGTCGAATTTCACGCAGGCGCCGAGCACGATCAGGAACACGCCGGCGGTGAAGGTCACGTAGCGCGAGCCGACGCGCGTGGCGCGCAGGATGCCGATATTGTCGGGATAGGCGATGGTGCTGAAGCCGCCCCACATCGCCGCGATCACCGAGCCGAGCGCGACGCCGAACAGGCCCTCGGACATGCGGCCCGGGCTCAGCGATTCCTCGCCCCATTCGGCCACCGTCTGGTAGAGCGCCATCGAGCCCATGCCGGCGGGGATCAGCACCAGCAGGAACACCGCCACCAGGTCGGGGCGCACGCCGAAGCCGAACGGGAAGATCCGCGGCGTCACCACCAGCGGCGCGGCCGCCACCGCCGCGAAGGAAATCGGCTGGAACAGCGTGTAGGCCAGCGTGCCGAGCGCGAGGCCGAACAGGATCGCGATGCGGCGCAGCCGGCGGCCGCCCCACAGCATCGCGAACACGATGCCGGCCACCGCCACCGCGCCCGAGAGCAGGTTCACCACCGGGAAGCCGGGGCTGCGGGTGCTGCCGATCCAGGTGGGCAGCGCCACGCTCGCGATCTGCACCACGATCAGCATCACCACCATCCCGGAGATGATGGGCACGCGCAGGTGCCGTGCGAACAGGCCCGCCACGCTGCGTCCGCGGATCGGCACCGTGAGCAGGCACCAGACCAGCGAGGCGGCGAAGAAGGAACCGAAGGCGGTGCCCAGGCCGCCCGACTGCAGGTGGCCGACGCTCAGCAGCGCGCCGAAGCTGCCCGCGTAGGGGCCCTGCGCGATCGGCAGGCGCAGCAGCAGCACCGATTGCAGGATCGTGACGATCCCGCAGGCCATGAAGGTCATGCCGTAGAGGTAGGCGATCTGCGCGTCGGGCAGGTGGAAGGCGCGGCCGAGCAGCCCCGGGAACACGAACATGCCGGTCATGCCGAACACGTTCTGCAGCGCCAGCACGGCCAGTTGCGGCAGCGGCAGCCGCTCGTTGATGCCCACCTCGAAGGCGCGCGCGGGCGGCGCTTCGGTGGCCTCGCGAGCGGTCGCGGCGCGGGCGTTCGGCGTGTCTGTACTCAAGGTATGTTCCATGGGAGCTGGATGAAATCCTGCCGGGGCCGGCCTCGCGGGCTCAGTTGTCGAGCGGCACGTTGCGCGTCTCGGGGCCGAACCAGATCGACACCATGCCGACGATGAACAGCAGCGACACCGCCGCCGAGGCGGCCGGAAACGAGCCGAACCGCGCCACCACCGCATTGCCGGCGATCGGGCCGATACTGGTCAGGGCGCGCGCCATGTTCCAGCAGAAGCCCTGCCCGGTGGCGCGCACGCGGGTGGGGAACAGCTCGGGCAGATAGGAGGCGAAGGTGCCGAACGCGCCGATCACGAAGTAGCCGTAGACGGGCATCAGCCACAGCACCTGGTCGATCCGGTGCACGGTCATGAACAGCACCAGGGACACCGCCAGCGAGCCGACCGAGAAGATGAAATAGGACAGGCGCCGGCCGAGCGCGTCGAGCATCCAGATCAGCGTCAGGTAGCCGAGCGTCGCGCCGATCATCATGAAGATGAAGGCGTAGCTGACCGTGCCGCCGACGTCGCGATGGTCGGCCGCCGCCGCCGACAACTGGTGGATCCAGCTCGGCAGGAAGGTCAGGCCGCCCCAGCAGCCGAGCATTGCGGCCGAGGAGACGATCACGCCGACGATGGTCTTGCGGCGCAGGCCCGGCGCGAAGATCGCGGTGAAGGTCTGCAGCGCCGATTCGGCCTGGACGCTGTCGCGCACCTGCACCCAGCGCTGCGGCTCGGGCACGAAGCGGCGCACCAGGATGGTCACCAGCGCGGGCGCGGCGCCCACGCCGAGCACCACGCGCCAACCGTAGCGGCCGAGCAGCAGGTTGTCGAGCGCGGCCGCCAGGAAGCCGAAGGCGAAGGCCATCTGCATGATCTGCATGGCCCGCGCGCGCTGCTTGCCGGGCCAGGATTCGGCCACCAGCGCGGCGCCCGCGGCCCATTCGCCGCCGATGCCGAAGCCGGCCAGCGCCTGCGCCACCGCCAGTTGCGGCCAGGATCGCGCGAACGCGCTCAGCAGCGTGAAGGCGGCATAGACCAGGATGGTCCAGCCCATCACGCGCGAGCGGCCGAAGCGGTCGGCGGCCACCCCGAACAGCACGCCGCCGATGCCCCAGGTGAGCAGCTTGCCCGCGATGATGTAGCTGCCGATCTTGCTGATCTCGGTGGCGTCGGTGCTGTGCAGCAGCTGGCTCACGCTCGGCACCAGCACCAGCGTGAACAGGTTCAGGTCCATCGAATCGAACATCCAGCCGAGGAAGGCCGAAACCAGCGCCAGCCACTGGTAGCGCGACAGCCTGAACCGCTGCGGCTCCACCGCGGCCTCCGACGAGGACGTCTCGAAGCCCTGCGAAGTGCCCATTGCTTGTGTCTCCTGATTTTTTTGTCGCTCCGGCGAGCGGCACGCTCCGGGCAGGCCTTGGTGCCGGCCGGCCAGGTCGTTCGGCGCAGTATAACGTAATGCAATTAGATTGCAATACAGATTATTGTATTACGACATGAAGTCCATCGAGGGAGATCGCCGCGGTGCGGCGCAGGCAGGCAGAGCGGAAACGGGCCGGGCGCGCGGGCCGTTCCGAGGCGGGTGAAGCGGGCCGGGCAGCCGGCGTGAAGCGGCCGCGGCAAGGGAAAAAAGCGTCGCGGATTGCCGCTCGCGACGCGAACTTCCACCGCCGGCACGGCGGTGGAAAGGACGTTACGGCGAAGGCTGGCGTGGCCCCCGCTTCACGCGGTCGCCACCGCGAGCACCTCGACCGCCAGCTTCTCGGCCTGCTCGACATGCCGCTTGCAGGCCGCGGCGGCCGCGTCGGCATCGTTCTTCAGCACCGCGTCGACGATCGCCGAGATTTCCTCGTAGCTCTGCGGCAGACGCCCCGCCTGCGAGAGCGTGGTTGCGCGCAGCATCATCACGCGCGCGTGCACCAGGCGCAGCATCTCGGTGAGCACCGGGTTGCCGGCGCCCTCGAGCATCACGTCGTAGAAGCGCGCTTTCTGCTTCAGGAACGACAGGATGCCTTCCTGGCCCTGCTGGCTGCGCAGCGCGGCCAGCTCCTTGAGCGCCTGCTTGAGCGCGAGCCGCTGCTCCTTGCTCGCGCGCTCGGTGAACTGGCGGCCCGCCAGCGCCTCGAGCACCGCGCGCACCTCGTACAGGCCCTTGGCCTCCTCCCCCGTCATCACTGCAACGATCGGCCCCTTGTGCGGAATGATCTGCACCAGCCCCTCGGCCACCAGCTGGCTCAGCGCCTCGCGAACCAGGGTGCGGCTCACGCCCAGCATTTCACACAGCTCACGCTCGATCAGGCGGTCGCCCGGCTTGAAGGTCAGGTCGCTGATGCACGAGCGTAACCCGTCGATCACCTGCTGGCGAAGCGTCGCCACCGGCCGCACTACTTGTCTGTTGGTATTCATTCGGTCCTTTTTTTCACCTGAATTTAAGGAAGCCTCACCCTAGCTTCGTCATACAATCATATTGACATTCGAAATCGAAGTGTCGATACTGGGTCCGATTATACAATCGTACAACAGCTGTTCGACCCCTCAGAGGATACTCATGAAAGACATCACGCTATCCGAACGTCGTGCCGTCGGCGCGCAGATCCGCAAGGAGGTGCTCGGCACCAGCCACACGCAGGGCAATCCCAATCCCCATCTGTTCGACACCGTGTTCCTCGAGTACACGGAGGATGTCTGCTGGGGCAACGTGTGGAACCGCGTGGGCCTCACGCGCCCGATGCGCAGCATGCTGAACCTCGCGATGCTGGCTTCGCTCGGCCGCTGGCACGAGTTCGAGGTGCACACGCGCGGCGCGGTCAACAACGGCGTGACCGAGGAGGAGATCGCCGAGGTGGTGCTGCAGGCCGGCGTCTATGCGGGCATCCCGGTGGCGGCCGAGGGCCTGCGCCGCGCCAAGGCGGTGGTGCTCGAACTGAAGGCGAAGACGGCCGCCGCCACCTGAGCGCGCGGCGCGCTTCGCCTCTTCGTCCCGGGCACGACTGCCCGGGGATCCCGGGGCCGGCAGGCACCGGCGCGCTTGCCGCCGAAGCGGCGCATCGCGGCACGCCTGCCTCGCTCCACCCAGCCTGAGCCGTCCATTCCATGTCCGATCCAACTTTCTGCGAAGTCCCGTCCGGCCGACTCGCCTATTCCCGCCGCGGCACGGGCCGGCCGCTGGTCCTGCTGCATCCGATCGGCGTCGACCGGAGCTGGTGGGACGACTACCTCGAGCACTGGGCCGCGTCCCACGACGTGATCGCCATCGACCTGCGCGGCCACGGCGATTCCACCCTGCTCACCGCCCCCGTCACGCTCGCCGACCATGCCGAGGACGTCGCCGCCGTGCTGCGCCAGGAACGCCTGGCAGGCGCCACCCTGCTCGGCGTGTCGATGGGCGGCATGGTCGCGCAGCGCGTGGCGATCCAGTTCCCCGAGCTGGTGGGCGCGCTGGTGCTCTGCGCCACCGCCGGCGGTTTCCCCGACGAGGTGCGCCCGCGCATCCTCGCGCGCGGCGACATGGAGCGGCGCGGTTCGATGTCCGAAGTGATCGACGACACCATCACGCGCTGGTTCGCCGCCGACACGCCGCGTCCCGAGCTGGTCGAGCGCTGCCGCGCGCGCCTGGCGGCCGACCACTGGTACAGCTGGAGCGCGAACTGGCAGGCGATCTCGCGGCTCGACAACCTCGGCGAGCTGCCGGCGGTGACGGCCCCGGCCCTGGTGGTGGCGGGCGATGCCGATGCCAGCATCCCGCCGGCCGTCTCGCAGAAGATCGCCGATGCGCTGCCGAACGCCGATTTCGTGGTGGTGCCGGGCGCGGCGCACTTCGGCGCGTTCGAGATGCGCGAGGTGTTTAGCGCGGTGTTCGACGAATTCCTGTCGAGCCTCGCCCGCTGAAATGAAGGCGGCCTCGCGCCCGCCGGCCAGCGCCGGCGCCGCGAGGCCACGCAGTAACCGAACACGTGGAGCGCCGGCCGCCATGACCGACCGCTCCGAGGAGACAGCATGGCCATCACCATCCGTTCATCTTTCGACGTCGACGCGCCGCCCTCGGCCGTCTGGACGACCATGATCGACATCGAGCGTTCCGCCCCGTGCTTCCCGGGCGCGGAACTCAAGGAACAGCAGCCCGACGGCAGCTACAAGGGCGGCTTCACCGTCAAGCTCGGCCCGCTCACGCTGAAGTTCGCGGGCAAGTTCAAGATCGCCGAGCAGGACGACGCGCAGCGCAGCGTGGTGGTCGCGGCCAGCGGCACCGACACCAAGGGCCGCGGCGGCGCCGACGCGCAGATCAAGGCCGCGGTGAGCGACGCCGGCGGCGGCCGGACCCGCGTCGAGGTGATCTCGGACGTCAATCTGTCCGGCACGGTCGCGCAATACGGACGCGGCGCCGGGATGATCGAGGCGCTCTCGCAGCAGTTGCTGAACCAGTTCGCCAAGAACCTCACCGCGCTGATCGAGGCGGACGCGCCGCCGGCGGGTGCCTCGCCGGCCCAGGCCCAGGCCGAGGGCGGCGAGAACGCGCCGGCGGGCGAACCCGGTGCCCCCGAGCGGCCGGCCCAGGCGCGCCGCCCGGCGCCCGCCCCCGCGCCGCTCGACGCGGGCGCGCTGATGCGCAAGGCGATGTGGCAATCGATCCGCAATTTCTTCGCGCGGCTGTTCGGCCTCAAGCAACAGCACTGAGGCAGCGGTACCGGGGCCGCCGCGGCGGCCCGATCGGAGCCCTTCGCCGCATTTCGGAGCACCCATGAAACCCAGTGAATTCCAGTACCACGCGCCGACCACCGTCGAGCAGGCCGCGCAGTTGCTCGGCACGCTAGAGGACGCGCGGCTGCTCGCCGGCGGCCAGTCGCTGATGCCGATGATGAACTTCCGGTACCTGATGACGAGCCACCTGATCGACCTGAACGGCGTCGAGGCGCTCACCCGCATCGAGGAGCGCGACGGCCGCCTGCACATCGGCGCGATGGCGCGCCAGCGCGACATCGAGCTGTCGCCGCTCGTCATGCGCCGCGCGCCGCTGATCCACGAGGCCTACCAACTGGTCAGCCACAAGCAGATCCGCAATCGCGGCACGCTCGGCGGCAGCCTCTGCCAGCTCGATCCGTCCTCCGAGCAGCCCTGCTTCACCGCCGCGCTCGACGGCGTGCTGACCATCGCGCGCCATGAGGACGGCGCGCTCGCCACGCGCGAGCTGCCGATCTCCGAATGGGCCTGGATGTACATGACGCCCGCGTTGGAGGAAGGCGAACTGCTGGCCGGCATCTCGCTGGAAATCTGGCCCGAGGGCCATGGCTACGCCTTCGAGGAATTCGCGCGCCGCCACGGCGACTACGCCATCGTCGGCGTGGCCGCGCTCTGCACCGCCGACCCGCAAGGACGCCTGGCGCGGCTGTCGCTGACGATCTGCGGCGTCGCGCTGGGCCCGGTGCGGATGCACGAGGTCGAGGCCGCGCTGCGCGGCCGCGCGATGGACGAGGCGGCGCTGCGCCTGGCCGGCGACGCCGCGCGCGAGCTGGAGGTGATGACCGACGCGCACGTCAGCACCGACTACCGCCAGCACCTCGCCGGCGTGCTCACCGAACGGGCCCTGAAGCGGGCCTTCGAGCGCGTCGCGCGCCCCGCCTGAGACAACACTGAAGGAGATGGACATGGAGACTCGCACCATCAGCGTGGTGGTCAACGGCACCACCTACCAGCGCGAGGTCGAACCGCGCCGCATGCTCGGCGACTTCCTGCGTCACGACCTCGAACTCACCGGCACGCACTACGGCTGCGAACACGGCGTATGCGGCGCCTGCACGGTGCTGATCGAGGGCCGCACCGCGCGCGCCTGCCTGACGCTGGCGGTGCAGGCCGACGGCCGCTCGCTGAGCACCGTCGAGGGCCTGGCCCACGCCGACGGCACGCTCAACGAGCTGCAGAAGGCCTTCGCCGAATCGCATGCGCTGCAATGCGGCTTCTGCACGCCCGGCATGCTGATGACGCTGACCGAGCTGCTCGCCGAAACGGACTCGCCCAGCGAGGCCGAGATCCGCGAGGCGATCACCGGCAACCTGTGCCGCTGCACCGGCTACCAGCCGATCGTCGCCGCGGCCCTGCTGGCCGCGCAACGCCTGCGCGAGCAACGCGCCGCCGCCCCGGCCCACGCCACGGAGTGACACGATGGATATTTCCGACCTCAACGGCGTGCCCACCGACCAGCGCTTCATCGGCAAGCGCGTCGCGCGCACCGAGGACAAGAAGCTGCTGCAGGGCCAGGGCTCCTACGTGGACGACCTGCACCTGCCGAACATGCTGCAGGCCGCCGTGCTGCGCAGCCCGCACGCGCATGCCAGGATCGTCTCGATCGACTGCAGCGCCGCGCGCGAGCTGAAGGGCGTGCATGCCGTCTACACGCATGCCGACCTGCCGGGCCGCGCAAGCGGGCGCGTGCCCTCGATGCTGCCCAACCCGGCGATCAGCTTCGAGCGGACCCAGGAGCTGCTGGCCTCCACCGAGGTCACCTTCGCCGGCGAGGCGGTGGCCTTCGTGGTGGCGGACAGCCGCTACATCGCCGAGGACGCCTGCGGCCTGATCGAGATCGAGTACGACACGCTGCCGGCCGTCGCCGACTGCCGCGACGGGCTGCGCCCCGATTCGCCGCTCTGCCATACCGAGGCGAAGGACAACGTGGTGGCCCATATCGACATGGGCTTCGGCGACATCGAGGCGGCCTTCCAGGACGCGCCGCACGTGGTGGAGGAAACCTACTGGCAGAACCGCGGCTCCGCGCATCCGATGGAAACGCGCGGCTACGTGGCCGAGCATCATCCGAGCACCGGCGAGCTGACCGTCTGGTCCTCGGGACAGGCGCCGCACCACGAGAAGAAGAACCTGGTCGAGCTGCTCGAATGGGATGCCGAGAAGCTGCGCGTGCTGATGAACGACGTGGGCGGCGGCTTCGGCCCGAAACTGCCCTTCTATCCCGAGGAAGGACTGGTGGCGATCGCGGCGATCGCGCTCAAGCGCCCCGTCAAGTGGATCGAGGACCGGCGCGAGCACTTCCTGGCGGTCACCCAGGAGCGCGACCAGTGGTGGACCGTGAAGATGGCGCTCGACGGCGACGGCAAGATCCGCGGCGTGAAGCTGGAGATGGTGCACGACAACGGCGCCTTCCTGCCCTGGGGCATCATCACCCCCTACATCTCGATCACCACCACGCCCGGCCCCTATGTGATCCCGGCGATGGCCGCCAGGCTCGACGTGGTCTACACCAACAAGTGCGCGACTTCGCCGGTGCGCGGCGCGGGCCGCCCGCAGGCGGTGTTCGCGATGGAGCGGATCCTCGACAAGGCCGCGCGCGCGCTCGGCATGGACCGCGCGGAACTGCGCTGGCGCAACCTGATCCAGCCGGAGCAGATGCCCTACGACGCCGGCTTCATCTATCGCGACGGCAGCCCGCTGCGCTACGACAGCGGCGACTACCCGGCCTGCCAGCAGGCGGCGCTCGAACGCGCCGACTACGCCGGCTTCGCCGCGCGCAAGGCCGAGGCGCGCCGCCAGGGGCGCTTCGTCGGCATCGGCATGGCCAGCTTCGTCGAGGGCACCGGGATGGGCCCCTTCGAGGGCGCCACGGTGCGCGTGCAGGCCAACGGCCGGATCACGGTGATCACCGGCGCCTCGCCGCAGGGCCAGGGCCACAAGACCACCTTCGCGCAGATCTGCGCCGAGCAGCTGAACGTGCCGCTCGAGATGGTGGACGTGGTCACCGGCGACACCGCCGGCATCTCGATGGGCGTGGGCACCTTCGCGAGCCGCGCCACCGTCAATGCCGGCAACTCGGTCTACATCGCCGCCCAGGCCGTGCGCGACAAGATGTTTACGCTGGCCGCGCATCTGTGGAAGTGCGAGCCCGAGGAGCTGGTGCTGCTCGGCGGCCGGGTGGCGCGCCGCTCGGGTGTCGAGCAGGCCATGGGCTACGGCCAGCTCGCCAAGATCTCGCAGGGCATGCCGGGCTTCACGATGCCCAAGGGCCTCACCGCCGGCCTGGAGGAGACCCGTTATTTCTCGCCGGCCCAGTCGACCTACTGCAACGGCACCGCCGTGGTGGAGCTCGAGGTCGATCGCGACACCGGCCACATCCAGATCCTCAACTACGTGATGGCGCACGACTCGGGCAAGCTGATCAACCCGTTGCTGGTGGACGGGCAGGTAATCGGCTCGGTCGCGCACGGCATCGGCAACGCCACGCTCGAGTGGATGCAGTACGACGAGAACGCCCAGCCGACCACCACCAACTTCGGCGAATACCTGCTGCCGATGGCCACCGACGTGCCGAATATCGACATCGTCCACCTCGAGACGCCCTCGCCGCTCAATCCGCTCGGCGTCAAGGGCGCGGGCGAGGGCGGCACGATCCCGGCCGCGGCGGCGATCGTCTCGGCGATCGAGGACGCGCTCTCGGAATACGGCGTCGAATTCACCGAAGCACCGCTGGTGCCGCAACGCGTGTTCCTGAAGCTCAAGGAGGCCGGCGCCTACGCGCGCTGACCGGCACGGGCGCGCGGCGGGTTCCGCCGTCGCGCGCCCTTCCCCCGTTTTCCCAAACCGACCCTGTTCTCCCATGACGACAGAATTCACCACGGCGCTCCACGACGCCGAATACCGGATCACCCTCGCCCAGCCCGAGCTCGGCAACACCCTCACGCTCGAGGCGATGCGCGCGCTGGCCGCCGAGATCCGCCAGGCCGGCCGCGATGGCGACGTCAAGCTGATCCGCATCCGCGCCTCGGGCCCGGCCTTCTGCCGCGGCCGCGCGCTCAGTGCGCCGCCGGCCACGCCGCCGAGCGCGGCGCAGTTCCGCCGCAACGTGGCCGACCCGATCCTCGACGTCTATCGCGCCATGCACGAGAGCGAGGTGCCGCTGCTCGCCGAGGTGCAGGGCGACGCCGAAGGCTTCGGCTGCGCGCTGGTCACCGCCTGCGACCTGGCGATCGCCGCCGACAGCGCGCGCTTCAGCCTGCCCGAATTGCAGAAGAACCTGCCGCCGACGCTGGTGCTGTCGGTGCTGCGCCACAAGGTGCCGCCCAAGGCGTCCGCGCACCTGGTGTACCTGACCGAGACCATCGACGCGGCCAACGCGCGCGAATGGGGCATGGTCGCCGAGGTGGTGCCGGGCGCGAGCCTGGCCGAGCGCGCCGACGCGATGGTCGCCACGATCTGCTCGCGCGACCGGATCGCCATCGCCACGCTGAAGACCTACTTCCGCGAGATCACGATTCCCGACTTCTCGCTGGCCAGCGAGGTGGCGGGCGCGGCGCTGGCCAACGCGATGACCTCGATGCGCCGCTAAGGCAATGCTGAGGCAACGCCGAGGCAACGCTGAAGCGGCGCCCGAGCGGATTCGAATCGCGACACCCTGCCCGTCAAGGGCAGCGCACCTAGCAACGAGGGCGCCCCGTTCCCGGCGCCCGACGAGACTTCATGGGATTTCCAGTCATGGCTGATCAAGACCACGCCTCCCCCGCCGCGAGCCCGGCCTACGCGGACCTGCACGAACACATCGCGCGCCTCGACGCGGCCGGCCTGCTGTACCGCATCGACGAGCCGGTCAACAAGGACACCGAAATGCACCCGCTGGTGCGCTGGCAGTTCCGCGGCGGCATCCCGGAAGCCGAGCGCCGCGCCTTCCTGTTCACCAACATCGTCGACAGCAAGGGCCGCAAGTACGACATCCCGGTGATCGTCGGCGGCATCGCCGCGAATCCGGAGATCTACCGGATCGGCATGAACGTGGACTCGCTCGAGCAGATCGGCGATGCCTGGAACCGCGCGATCGACCAGCCGGTGCCGCCGGTGCTGGTGGAAAGCGGCCCGGTGCACGACATCGTGATCGAGGGCAAGGACCTGGAAGGCCCGGGCAACGGCCTGGAATCCCTGCCGCTGCCGATCTCCACGCCGGGCTTCGACGCCGCGCCCTACATGACCATGACCGGCGTGATCTCGCGCGATCCGGAAACCGGCGTGCAGAACATGGGCACCTACCGCGGCCACCTGAAGTCGCCCACGCGGCTGGGCATGATGATGCTGGTCAACCTGCGCGCGGGCGGCCTGGACCACTGGCGCAAGTACGCCGCGAAGGGCGAGAGGATGCCGGTGGCGATCGTGCTCGGCGCGCCGCCGGTGGTGGCCTTCCAGGGCCCGCAGAAGCTGCGCCCCAACGTCGACGAGCTGAGCGTGGCCGGCGGCCTGGCCGGCGCGCCGATCCGCGTCGTCAAGGGCCGCACGGTCGACCTGCTGGTGCCGGCCGAGGCCGAGGTGGTGGTGGAGGGCTATGTCGATCCGCGCTACCTCGAGCCGGAAGGCCCGTTCGGCGAAAGCCACGGCTACGTCGCGCTGGAGGACTACAACCTGGCGATCGAGGTGACGGCGATCACGCGCCGCAAGGACGCGGTGCTGACCTCGATCATCTCGCAGGTCACGCCCTCCGAATCGAGCGTGATCAAGCGCCTCGCCTACGAGCCGATGTTCCTGCGCCACCTGCGCGACCACCTCGGCATCCGCGGCATCCGCAAGGTCTCGCTGCACGAGCCGCTGACCAACCTGCGCCGCTTCGTGTTCCTGCAGTTCGAGCGCGGCGCGAAACGCACCGAGGTCTGGCGCGCGCTGTACGGCACCATGTCCCTGCAGGCCGCGATCGGCAAGTTCGTGATCGCGATCGACGACGACATCGACCCGGACAACGCCGACGCGGTGTTCTGGGCGATGGGCTATCGCTGCAATCCGGTCGAGGACGTGAAGCTGATCCCCTATCGCGAGCCCGGCCACGGCCCGCGCTCGGACCACGATACCGGCCTCGACTCGGCGATGCTGATCGACGCCACCATGAAGGCGCCGATGCCGCCGCTGGCGCTGCCCAAGAAGGAATACATGGAGAACGCCAAGGCGCTGTGGGAACGGCTCGGCCTGCCGGCGCTGAAGCCGGAATCGCCCTGGTACGGCTATTCGCTGGGCGACTGGACCGAGGAGTGGGACCGCAATGCCGAGCAGGCCACGCGCGGCGAGTGGATGCAGCGCGACGCGTCCTACCAGGCGCGCCGCCGCGAGGGCGTCGAACCCAATTCGCCGGTGCGCGGCTACGAGGGCAATCATGGCGAGCAATAAACCCGCGCCGGAACGGATCATCGTCGGCATCACCGGCGCCTCGGGCGTGATCTACGGGATTCGCGCGCTCGAACTGCTCGCCGAGGCGGGCGTCGAGACCCACCTGGTGATCAGCAAGGCGGCCGAGCTGACCATGACCTACGAGACCGAGGTGCGCGCCGCCGACCTGCGCGCGCGCGCCTCGCACTGGTACGCGCCGGGCGACATCGGCGCGGCGATCTCCTCGGGCTCGTTCCGGACCAAGGGCATGCTGATCGTGCCCTGCTCGGTGCGCTCGATGAGCGAGATCGCCACCGGCATCACCAGCTCGCTGGTCAGCCGCGCGGCCGACGTGGTGCTCAAGGAGCGCCGCCGCCTGGTGCTCGGCGTGCGCGAGACGCCGCTGCATGGCGGCCATCTGCGCACCCTGGTGCAGCTCTCCGACATGGGCGCGGTGATCGCGCCGATCGTGCCGGCCTTCTATTCGAAGCCGAAGACGATCGACGACATCGTCGACCACACGATCGGCCGGATGCTCGACCTGTTCGATATCGAAACGGGCGTGGTCAGGCGCTGGAAGGAGTCGACGCAGCCGGAGCACGACGAGTAAGGGCCGCTCGCGGCCCGCGCCGATATCGCGTTGACAGCCAAAACTCTGTCATGCAATCATACAAACTTATCGATCCAGGAGACGGATCGGACAGGAGACGGAATGCCCTCATCGCCTCAGGCCGGCGGTCGCGAAGACACCGTTAGCACTGCTTCGGAACACTCGCCGCGCCAAGCCAACGCCATGTTCGACGTGCTGCCGGCGGGCCGCGTCCCCGTCAAGGATTCGGTCCTGATGGGCCTCCAGAACATCTTCGTGATGACCGGCATCTTCGTGTTCCCGGGCATCATGGGGAAGTCCTTCAACCTGCCGGTCGCGATGGTGGCGAACCTCTACAGCGCCACCTTCATCGGTTGCGGCCTGACCACCATCCTGATCGCCGGCCTGTTCGGGCGCGCGCCGCTGGTGGCGGGCCCCTACGCCGGCGTGTTCGCGGCCCTGATGTCCTTCGGCCACCTGTCGGGCGGCAGCCTCGGCGCCGGCTTCGGCTCGCTGTGCGTGGCCTCGCTGATCTGGTGCGCGCTGTCGATCCCGGTGCGCGGCAGGAGCGCGATCACCCTGCTGGCCGGCATCGTGCGCGACCCGAAGATCGCCGGCGTGATCGTGCTGCTGGTGATGATGCAGATGGCCGAGCTGGCCTTCCCGCATTGGCTCGGCAAGTCCAAGGATCCGACCTTCCCGCTGATCAACCTCGGCGCCGGGCTGGTGACGGCCCTGGTGCTGATGGTGCTGACCGTCTCGAAGGTCCGCATCCTGCGGCGGCTGGCGCTGCTGATCGCGCTGGTGGCCGGCGCGATCACCTTCGAGTGCTTCCACGCGATCGACTTCTCGACGGTGGCCGAGGCGCCCTGGCTGGTGCTGCCGCCGCTGTTCGCCTTCGGTTTCTCGGTCAATCCCGAATACGTGCTGGTGTTCTTCCTGGTGATCGTCGCGATCAACATCCAGACCATGGCGCTGATGAGCGTGGTGGGCGAATGGACCGGCGACGTGCCGCATACCGCGCGGCTGTCCTGGGGCGTGTTCGCGATGATGCTGGGCTCGGCCTTCGCCAGCTGCATCGGCGCCTTCAGCAACCTGCCCTACCCGGCCAACGTGGCGCTGCTGCGCTCGACGCGGGTCGCCTCGCGGCAGGTGACGCTGGCCACCGGCATCCTGCTGGTGGCGATGGGCTTCATCAACAAGCTCGACCACCTGTTCGTGGTGCTGCCGGTGCCGATCCTGGCGGCGGCCGCCACCGTGCTGTTCGGCATGGTGTTCGTGCACGGCATCGAGATGCTCAGCGAGGTGGAATGGGGCGAGCGGCAGCTCGCGATCGCCGGCTTCTCGCTGATGCTCGGCTTCGGCAGCCTGTTCATCGAGCCCGAGGTGTTCAAGTCGCTGCCGCTGGTTGCCGGGCTGCTGCTGCGCCAGCCGGTGATCGTCGGCGTCAGCTCGCTGCTGATCCTGTCGGCGCTCCTGCCGCGCAGGCAGCGCGCGCTCGCCGCGCCGCTCGCGCCCGCCTGCGAGAACTGAAGCCGGCACCCACCCGCGCCAGGGCGCCCGCGCCCACCCGCTACCGATTGCTATCCGTTTCCAATACATCATCGGCCGACGTCCGGCCCAGGAGAACCTGATGGACCACCTCTCGCGCAACGCCACCGCCGACGCGTCGCCCGGCGCCCCGCGCGACCTGCAGGAGCACATCGCCCGGCTGGAAGCCAAGGGCCTGCTGACCCGCATCGACCGCCCGATCAACAAGGACACCGAACTGCATCCGCTGGCGCGCTGGCAGTTCCAGGGCGGTCTCGACGAGGACCAGCGCCGCGCCTTCCTGTTCACCAACGTGGTGGACGGCGCAGGCCATCGCTACGACATCCCGGTGCTGATCGGCGGCCTGGCCGCCTCGCCCGAGATCTATGCCACCGGCCTGGGCCTGCCGGTCGACCAGATCGGCAGGATCTGGATGGAAGCGATCGCCGAGCCGGTCGCGCCGGTGATGGCCGAGCAGGCGCCCTGCCAGGAAGTGGTGATCAGCGGCGACGAGCTCAGGCAGCGCGGGCTGTCGCGCCTGCCGGTGCCGGTCTCCACGCCCGGCTTCGACGCGGCGCCCTACCTCACCGCGACGCTGTGCGTGACCAAGGACCCGGAAAGCGGCGTGCAGAACATGGGCACCTACCGCGCCGCGCTGAAATCGGAGGACCGCCTCGGCGTGCGCATGGCCAGCCGCCTGTCGGGCGCCGGCGGCTACCTCCATTGGGAGAAGTACCGCGCCCGGGGCCAGCAGATGCCCTGCGCGATCGTGCTGGGCTGCGCGCCGGCGGTGCTGTTCACCGGGCCGCAGAAGCTGCAGATCGACCAGGACGAGATGGCCGTGGCCGGCGGCCTGATGCGCGCGCCGGTGGGCGTGGTGCCCTGCAAGACCATCGACCTGGTGGTGCCCGCCGATGCCGAGATCGTGATCGAAGGCCTGATCGATACCGACGCGCTGGAGCCCGAGGGCCCGTTCGGCGAGAGCCACGGCCATATCGCGCTCGAGGACTACAACATGTCCATGCACGTCACCGCGATCACCATGAAGAAGAAGCCGGTGTTCGTCTCGATCATCAGCCAGGTGACGCCCAGCGAAAGCTCGGTGCTGAAGAAGGTGGCCTACGAGCCGCTGTTCCTCGAGCACCTGCAGAAGGTGATGGGCGTGCGCGGCGTCAAGCGCGTGGTGATGCACGAGCCGCTGACCAACCTGCGCAAGGTGATCTTCGTGCAGTTCGCGCGCGGCACGCCGCAGCCCGAGATCTGGCGCGGCATGCAGGGCGCGGCCACGCTGCAGGCGCAATGCGGCAAGCTGGTGATCGCCGTCTCCGAGGATATCGACCCGGAGAACGCCGACGCGGTGTTCTGGTCGCTGGCCTATCGCTCGGACTTCACGCACGACGTGCATGTCACGCCCTATCGCGCCAGCGGGCACGGGCCGAAGTCGGGCCGCGCGCCGCTCGAAAGCACCCTGCTGATCGACGCCACGCTCAAGCACGACATGCCGCCCCTGGCGCTGCCGGCCGAAAGGTACATGAGCGCGGCGCGCGAGATCTGGGAAGAGCTGAAGCTGCCGCATCTCACGCCGCGGCCGCCCTGGCACGGCTATCACCTCGGCGACTGGGACCAGCGCTGGGACGAGTATGCCGACGCGGCCGTGTCCGGCGGCTGGCGCGAAACCGGCGAACGCACCTGGGCCAACCGACGCGGCGGCGTGAAGCCCGAAACGCCGGTGCGCGACGCCTCCTCGTCCGGCCATGACTGAGATCGCGATGGCGGCTCGCGCGGCGGCATCGTCGGCGTCGCGCGCCTCGCGTCTCGCGGCGCCGGAGGCGGGCGCCGCGAACCCGACGAGGTACTCCGCGCATGGATAGCGTCAATCTCGAGGTGCTGAAGGCCTGCGTGGACTGGATCGAGCGCGGCCGCCGCGTGCTGCTCGTCACCGTGGTGCGCACCTGGGGGTCCTCGCCGCGCCCCGAAGGCGCGATGCTCGCGATCTGCGAGGACGGCGCCGTGGTGGGCTCGGTCTCGGGCGGCTGCATCGAGGACGACCTGATCGAGCGCGTGCGCCGGCTCGGCATCGCGCAGACGCTGCCGGAAGCCCTCAGCTACGGCGTCTCGGCCGACGAGGCGCATCGCTTCGGCCTGCCCTGCGGCGGCACCATCGAGCTGGTGCTGGAACCGCTGACGCCGGCCAGCGGCATCGCCCAGCTGTGTCGCCGCGTGGCGGCCGGCGAGCTGGTGGCGCGCTCGCTCGACATGCGCAGCGGCGCGGCGAAGCTGTTGCCGGCCTACTCGACCGGCGGCGCGACCGACGGCCTGGCCTTCGACGGAAGAACGCTGCTCACTATCCACGGGCCGCGCTACCGAATGCTGGTGATCGGCGCGGGCCAGTTGTCGAGCTATCTCTGCCAGATCGCGCTCGGGCTCGATTACCAGGTGACCGTCTGCGATCCGCGCGAGGAATACACGGACGGCTGGCAGGTGCCGGGCACCACCCTGGTGCGCGGCATGCCCGACGATACCGTGCTCGAGATGAAGCTCGACGAGCGCTGCGCCGTGATCGCGCTGACGCACGATCCCAAGCTCGACGACCTTGCCCTGCTGGAAGCGCTGCGCACGCCCGCGTTCTATGTGGGCGCGCTGGGTTCGCGGCGCAACAACGCGGCGCGGCGCGAGCGCTTCGCCACCTACTTCGACCTCGGCAAGGAAGCACTCGGCCGGCTGCGCGGCCCGGTCGGCATCTATATCGGCAGCCGCACGCCGCCCGAGATCGCCGTGTCGATCCTCGCCGAGGTGACGGCCGTGAAGAACGGCGTGGCCCTGCTGGATGAATCGCGGATCGAGGAAGCCAAGGCGGCGCTCGATATCGCGGGCGACGAGCGCACGACCTGCTTCACGGGAAAGCATCATTGATGTTGCCTGCGGCAGCGCCTCGAACGACGTTCACTGCAGGCGCGGCCCCGCCACGCACTGGTAGCTGGCCGCCGCGTTGCGATCCCCCGTGCCGCGATACCGCGGATAAGCCGGATAAACGCACACGGGCCGTTCGAACGCGACGCCCGCGGCCGGATCGTCGTTGACATACTTGGTCGCGACAAAGCCGTCCGGCGCGACGCCGCCCTCCACCCACGCGCGCAAGCCGGCCACCACGTCGCGGCTCGCATCGCCGCGCAGCGGCGGCACCGCCCCGCCGATCGTGTTGGCGCCGGGGCCGCCGCCGCAATGATCCATGCCCGGCACCATCACCACGCGGAAGAACGGCGTGGTCGCGTCGATCCCGCCCTGCCTTGACGCGACCTGCTCGAAATACTCGATCGGCAAGGTCTGTGCATTGAGCGAATCGACCCAGCCCTGGGTCATGATCAGCTTGCCGCCGCGCGCGGCGAACGCGGACAGGTCCGGGTTCGTCGAATTGATTTTCGGCGTGAGCATCGCGTCCACCCGCGCCGCGTCCTGGCCGAAATCGAAGCGGGTCCAGTCCCAGTTCGGATCGCCGAACACGGTATTGGCCAGCAGCGGCTGCGCGTAAGCGCCGATCAGCGCGCCCTGGATCGACGCCCAGCGCCGTTCGCTGCCGAACGCGAAGCCGGGGTAGATCTCGCTGCCGTCGACGGTATTGCGCACCGGCGAGTAGAGGCGTTGCGCCTGCCGGACCTGCGCGGCGCTCAGGCAGCTCGCCGGATCCTGGCCGGCCGTGCATTGCAGGCGCGTGACGTCGAAGCTGCAACTCAGCGGATTGGCGAGGAAGCCATCGGTGGCAGCCTGGCTGCCGCCGCATTGGTTCAGCACGGCATCGTTCAGCACGGCCATCGCGGCCGGCGTCAGCGTCGCCTCGGGCTGCGTGCTCGGCAGCAGCCCGCCCCACAGGAAACTCTCCATCAGGTGGCTGTAGCCCATGCCGGGCGAGCCCGCATGAATGCCGTCGTAGTCGTCGGGATAGAACTCGGCCTCGGCCATCGCCTCGTTGCCGCCGGTCGAGCAGCCTTCGAAATAGGCGTGCTGCGCGCCCTGCCCATAGAAGGCGTGGACGATCGCCTTGGCCGAGACCGTCATCAGGTGCACCGAGGTCCGTCCCCAGTCGCGCAGTTGCACGGGATCGACCGCCCAGCCGAGCACCTGCCCGATCGCGCCCGAGGCGCCGCCGAGATGGCCCGTGTCGGTATTCGCCGCCGCGTAACCGTTCGCGATCGCGGACATCAGGCCGCCATGGACGATCGCGCCGCCGAATCCGCCCGAGCCCGTGCCGAGCAGGCGCCCGTTCCAGTTCGAGGCCGGCAGCCAGACCTCGATGCCGACATGCTCGCCCGGCTCGCTGCCGACGGTGGCGACGACGCGGCAGAACGCGGCGGCGGCCTTGCCCGCGCTGCCGGTGATCGGCTGCAGGTCGGCGCCCGCCGCGACGAACTGCGTTTGCTGCACGGTGGTGTCGGTGAAACGCGTGGCGGCCAGATTCGCGCAGCCTTGCGCGTCTGGGGACGTGGCGACTTCGTCGCTCGAACAGCCGCCCGCAGCCAGGACCATCGCGGCGAGCACCGACGCGAGCCGGATCGTTCGCGATGCGAAATATTGGAATGTCATCCCTCGTCTCCAGATTGGACTTGTGATCTGTCAGGCGAGCATCACGGGGACGACGCGGCGCCGGCCGCGTGGAAGAGAAATGCATCGGCGCACCGCGCTCGCTGCCCCTGTCTGACGAGAAGCAAGCCTAGAGGCGATGCGCCGATCCAACAATTGAAATGATTTTATTGCAGCGATTACGGATGGTGATGCTTGGCTCGCGCGATTGCCGCCGCGAAGGCGGCCTCGCCCTCAGCCCGAGCTGGTCGAATCGCGCAGCAGCCCGAGCCGCACCAGGCTCTCGGCGGTCGCGACGATCGCCTCCTCGCGCGAGCGCGGCGCCCAGCCCAGCAGGCGCCGGGCCTTGTCGGCGCTGGCGTTCATGTCGACGCCGAGCAGCGGCACCATGGCCCGCATCGACGGGTTGGCGAGCGCGATCAGGCGCATCAGCCAGTTGGGCAGCACGCGGGTCGGCACCCGGCGCGCATCCGCCCCCATGCGATCGCGCAGGACGCGGGCGAGCTCGTCCATCCACATGCTTTCGCCGGCGATCGCCAGGAAGCGCTCGCCCTTGGCGGCGGGATGCGTCATGGCGAGCAGGTGCAGGTCCGCCAGGTCGCGCACGTCGACATAACCCGAGTTGATCCTCGGGCATCCCGGCTGGCCGTTCATCAGGCTGGTAACGATGCGAATCGAATGCGAGTAGTCAGGGCCCAGCGCCGGGCCGAGCACGGCGGTGGGATTGACGGCCGCGAGTTCGAGCCCGCCCCCTTCCCTGGCGATGAAATCCCAGGCGGCGCGTTCCGCGAGCGTCTTCGACTTCTGGTACGGCGCGATCGGGCTGGACAGGTCGCTCCAGTCGGCCTCGGTGAAGGGACGGGGATGATCCGGCGCGTGCCCGACGCCGACCGCGCCGAACGCGGAGGTCAGCACCACGCGCGCGACGCCGGCCTCGCGCGCGGCACGCAGCACGCGCAGATTGCCGTCGACGGCGGGCCGGATCCACGCCGCTTCGTCCACCTGGTCGCCCGACGGGGTCGGCGAGGCGCCGTGGAGCACGTAGCGGCAGCCGGCGGCGGCCTCGGCCCAGCCGCGGTCGTCGCCCAGGTCAGCGGCGACGAAGGCAAGGCGCTCGCCCGGCTCGGCGCCGCCGGTCCTGAGATTGGCCCGCACCTCGGCTTCCCGCCCTGGCGAGCGAACCGTGGTCCGCACTCGATAGCCGCATTTGAGCAGCGCCAGGATGCAGTGCTGGGCGATGAAGCCGGTGCCGCCCGTGACCAGTACCCACTCGTTGTTCATGTCGATTTCCTGAAGGCCGCCCGGCGGCCGATGGTCGTCGCAGCCCGGGCGGTGCCGCGGGCTGGGACAAGGAAACGCGAGATTACGGATGAGTCGCCGAGCCGGGAATGCTCGAACGTGCGCTTTACTTGCGCGATCGGACGGGAAACCGCGCCGGTGTGGTCAGGCGCGTTCGTGAATGGGCAGGAAGATGGCGATGATTAAACGG
Organism: Burkholderia sp. Ax-1720; assembly: GCF_011753035.1. Classification (NCBI taxonomy): domain Bacteria; kingdom Pseudomonadati; phylum Pseudomonadota; class Betaproteobacteria; order Burkholderiales; family Burkholderiaceae; genus Burkholderia; species Burkholderia sp. Ax-1720. The sequence continues at coordinate 57,510 of NZ_VWWK01000009.1, forward strand.
ATCGCGGCGACGCCGATACAGCCGGCGTCGCGCGCTCAATCGCGCGTCGCGCCCTTGGCCGGACGTCCGGCCCAGTAGCCGGCCAGCAGCGAGCCCGACAGGTTGTGCCATACCGAGAACAGCGCGCCGGGCAGCGCGGCGATCGGCGTGAAATAGAGCTTGCCCAGCGTCGCGGCCAGGCCCGAGTTCTGCATGCCGACCTCGATCGCCAGCGTGCGGCACACGGCTTCGTCGAAGCCGAGCAGGCGCCCGCCCCAGTAGCCGCCGAGCAGGCCGATCGCGTTGTGCAGCACCACGCCGACCATCACGACCAGGCCCACCGAGGCGATGCTGTTGCGCGTGCCGGCCACCACCGCGGCGATGATCAGCAGGATCGAGACCATCGACACCAGCGGCAGGTAAGGCTCGATCGCGTTCACCGCGCGGCGCAGCAGGTGGTTGACGATCAGCCCGACCACGATCGGCAGCGCGACGATCTGCAGGATGCTCATCAGCATGCCGTGCACGTCCACGGCGATCGAGGCATCGACGTACAGGCGCGTGAGCAGCGGCGTGGCGAATACGCCGACCAGGGTCGACAGCGCGCTGATCGTGACCGACAGCGCGACGTCGCCGCGCGCGAGGTAGATCATCACGTTCGACGCGGTGCCGCTCGCCACGCTGCCGACCAGCACCATGCCGGCGGTCAGGTCGGGCGGCATGCGCAGGACCTTGGCGAGCCCCCAGGCGGCCAGCGGCATCACCAGGTAGTGCAGCACGATGCCGGCGATCACCGGCGCGGGGCGCGTGAACACGCGCCGGAAATCGGCGAGCGACAAGGTCACGCCCATCGACAGCATGATCAGCGTGAGCAGCGCGGTGACGTGCGGCGCGACGGGCGAGAAGGAAGCCGGCGAGAAATAGGCGGCGAGCGAGATCAGCACGGCCCACAGGGGGAAGAGTCGGGTAACCCGGGCAAGCATGAGGCGAATCCTTGGTCGATCTTGTGTTGGAGGCGAATGGCGGTGCCGCCCCGGATGCAGCGGGCGCAATCGGCCCGGGCGGGCCTGGCCGGCATCTCGATCGATGCGCGAGGCGCGGAGCCGATGGCGGGTTCGCCGCCGATCGGCCGGATGCCGGCCCGGGTGGGGAGCGGCACGCGTCCGGGAGAAGCACGAAACCGGCGATTCTACTCCGCGAGCGCTCTCCATCCCTTCCGGTGCCGGCGCCCTGCCACGGCCAAGCTCGGGGCCCGGCGCCGACCGCCCTGCAAGACCGGCCCGGATCTCGCCGCCGCGGCCGCCCTCGCAAGATCAAGACCCAATCGTCCTCAACGCCCCTTGCTCGCCGCCGCCACCCACTGATCGAAGGTCGCCTTGTTCGCGGCGATCCACTGGTCCGCCAGCGTCGTGACGATCGCCGACGATCCATGCGCCTGGCTGATCGCCAGCTCCCAGTTCGACCAGGTCGACGAGGGAAAATGGATCTGCTCGACCAGCGCGCGCACCGGCGCATTCGCGGCGATGAAGCCCTTGTTGGCCACCGCGCTGTAGTTCCACGAGGCCATCGCCATCCGGCACGGATTCGCCCCACCCGCGCAGCCCGGCACGTCCTTCACCAGCGCCGAGCCCGCGTTCGGCACGTTCGGCGGCAGCGCGTCGGCCGGCGTGGGCAGCCACACCACGTCCTTGCCCGGCACCAGCTCGCTGGTGGTCCAGGACGGGCTCCAGGCATAGAAGAAGGCCGGCTCGCCGCCCTTGATGCGCGACACCACGTCGGCCATCAACGCCTCGTACTTGCCGGTGACCGGCTTGACGGTCTGCCGGAGCCCGAACTTGTCGAGCTGGTAGTTCACCACGTCGCCGCAACTCCAGCCGGGGTCGCAGCTGATCAGTTGCGCCTTGCCGTCGTTGCCGAACAGCGCGGCGATCTTCGGGTCCTTCATCTGCTCGAGGCTGGTGATGTTGTGCGCGAGCGCCGTCTTGCGGTCGATCAGGTAGCCGTTGATGCCGCCGCCGTCGATCTGCCCGCGGCCCACCTGCACGGCGCGATCCTGCACCGCGCGGAAATCCGGGTCGCTCTGCGGGAAGTTGACGTCGGTTTCCAGGTCGACGTCGCCCTGCGCGACGGCCTGGAAGAACAGCACGGTGCCCATGGTCTTGAGCTTGACCTCGTAGCCCATCGCCTTGAGCGCCTTGATGGTGATCTGCACCGACACGTAGTTGGCGCCGAGGCCGTCGGTCTGCGCATAGTTGATGGTCTTGCCGGCGCCCGGCAGCTCGGCGGCGGATGCCGTCGCGCCGCCGGTAGCGAACATCGCGACGCACGCCAGGGCGGCCAGCGCCGGTTTCAGTCTGTTCATGATCGATCTCCATGCCTGTCTGGATAGGGTGTGCTGCATGCCGGCACGCCAGGCGCGCCGGTCTGTTCTTGTATTCCACTTGCCGAGAACCGCCTCAGCGGGCCGACAGGTTCGCGTCGGACGCCCAGGACGGCAAACCATCCACCTTGGTCTTGACCACCTTCGTCACCACGTAGGTGAAGTACCGCTCGATGCCGAGCTGCGCGCCGAGCAAGCCGTCGATGAACTGCTGGTAATGCTCGATGTCGCGCGACAGCACCTGCATGACATAGTCCACGCCGCCGCCGGTGGCCAGGCACTCGACGATCTCCGGCGCCGCCGCGACCCGCTCCTCGAAGCGCCGCATGTCCTGCGCGGTGTGCCGCGCGAGCGTCACCTCCACCACCACGCGGCTGCCGGTGAACGCGCCGGCCCAATCCACCTCCGCGCGATAGCCGCGGATCAGCCCTTGCGCCTCCAGGCGCTTGACGCGCTCCCAGGCCGGCGAGATCGACAGGTTCACCTCCTGCGCGAGCCGCGATTTGGTGATGCGCCCCTCGGTCGAGAGGATCCGCAGGATCGCGATGTCGTAACGATCGAGCTTGATCCGCCCCGCCCCGGCGCCTGCCTGTTCAGCCTTCATGGTCTCCCCCTATCCTCGACTGGAGGACCTACCTTAGGGGATGCCAAAAAACCGTGCTTCCTCCGAAACGAGGAAAGCGGGCCGCGGCGCTCCGTCGTTCGCTAGCAGCGCCGCCCGGCTCTCGTGCGTTCCGCGGGTTTACCTGGCGCCGGCCGCGACGCGATCCGCAACCTGGTCGACCGCCTGCTTCACCCGCGCGACGATCTCGTCGGCCTCGCCGCGCGTCATCACCAGCGGCGGCGCGAAACCGAGGATGTCGCCGTGCGGCATGGCGCGTGCGATCACGCCGCGTTCGAGCGCGGCCGCCGACACCTGCGCGCCGATCTTCAAGGCCGGATCGAAGGGCTGGCGCGCGTCCTTGTCGGACATGAATTCGAGCGCGGCCAGCATGCCCACGCTGCGCACCTCGCCCACCAGCGGATGGGCGCCGAACTGCTCGCGCAGGCGCTCGCCGAAATAGGCGCCGACCTCGGCCGCGTTGCCGGCCAGGTTCTCGCGCTCCAGGATGTCGAGGTTGGCCAGCGCGGCCGCCGCGCAGACGGGATGCCCCGAATAGGTCCAGCCGTGCCCCATCGGGCCATGCTCGCGCGAGCCGCGCGCGATCACCTCCCACACGCGCTCGCCGACGATCACGCCCGACAGCGGCGCATAGGCGCTGGTCAGCCCCTTGGCGACGGTCACCAGGTCCGGCTCGATGCCGTAATGCTGAGCGCCCATCCTCGAACCGAGCCGGCCGAAGCCGCAGACCACCTCGTCGGAGATCAGCAGGATGTCGTGGCGGCGCAGCACCTGCTGGATGGCGTCCCAGTAGCCGGCCGGCGGCGCGATGATGCCGCCGGTGCCCATCACGGGCTCGGCGATGAAGGCCGCGATCGTATCCGCCCCCTCGCGCGCGATCAGCTTCTCCAGTTCCTCGACGCAATACGCGACGAATTGCGGCTCGCTCATGCCGGCCGGCGCCTTGCGATACCAATGCGGGCAGATCGTATGCCTGACGCGATCGATCGGCAGGTCGAAATGCTGGTGGAAGCTCGGCAGGCCGGTGAGGCTGCCGGTCACGATGCCCGAGCCGTGATAACCGCGCTCGCGCGAGATGATCTTCTTCTTGTTCGGCCGCCCCAGCACGTTGTTGTAGTACCAGACGATCTTGACCTGGGTTTCGTTGGCATCCGAGCCGGACATGCCGTAATACACCTTCTTCATGCCCGCCGGCGACCACGCGATGATGCGCGACGAGAGCTCGATGATCGCGTCGGAGGAATGGCCGACATAGGTGTGGTAATAGGCCAGCGCCTTCGCCTGGGCATGCATCGCGTCGGCCACCTCGGTGCGCCCGTAGCCGATGTTCACGCAATAGAGCCCGGCGAACGCGTCGATATACTCGCGCCCCTGGTGGTCCTCGATGCGGATGCCCTTGCCGCCGCGGATGATCTTGCCCGGCAGGGCGCCGGAAGCATGGTCGTAGGCATGGGTCGACGGGTGCATGAAATGTTCGCGGTCCTGGTCGAACAGCGTGTCGAGCGGCTGAGTCATGGAATCTCCTGTTGTGCTTGCGTCAGGCCGTCGGCGTCACGGGCAGGCCGAGATCGCCGAGGCAGAAGTACTTGGTTTCGGTGAACGGCTCGAAGCCCTCGCTGCCGCCCTCGCGGCCGAGCCCCGAAGCCTTCATGCCGCCGAACGGCACCGGCGCGCCGGTGAAGCTCGAACCGTTCACCGAGATCATCGCGAAATCGAGCCGGCGCACCAGCTGGAAGATCAAGTCGGCGCGCGTCGCGCACACGTAGGCGGCCAGGCCGTATTCGGTATCGTTGGCCGCCGCGACCACCTCGTCCAAGGTGTCGAAGGCGCTGACGGCCGAGATCGGCGCGAAGTTCTCCTCGTCGACCACGCGCATGCCGGGCCGCGCGTCGGCGATCACGGTGGGCTCGAAGAACCAGCCGCCCAGCGCATGCGCGCCGCCGCCGGCCAGGATGCGCGCGCCCTGCTCGCGCGCATCGGCCACGCGCGCGGCGGTGGCATCGAAGGCGGCCTGGTGCATCAGCGGCCCGATCTGCACGCCAGGCTCGAACGCCGGGCCCACCTTCAAGCCCCGCACGGCGGCGGCATAACGTTCGAGGAAGGCCTCGTAGAGCGGCCGCGCCACGTAGATGCGGTTGGCGGCGCAACAGTCCTGCCCGGAGGTCTGGAACTTCGCCTCGACCGCTACCGCCACCGCCCGTTCGAGATCGGCGCAGGCGGTGACGACGAAGGGCGCGTTGCCGCCCAGCTCCAGCGCCACCTTCTTGATGCCGGCCCCGGCGACGGCCTGCATCACCAGCTTGCCGACGCGCGTCGAGCCGGTGAAGCTGACCGCGCGCACGCGCGTGTCGGCCACCAGCGTCTCCATCGCCATCTGCGGCTCGCCGAGCACCACATTGAACACGCCGGGCGGGAAGCCCGCTTCCTCGGCGAAGTGGGCCAGCGCGAGCGCGGAGAACGGCGTCTCGTGCGCGGGCTTGACCACCACGCTGCAGCCGATCGCCATCGCCGCGGCGGCCTTGCGGGTGATCATCGCCATCGGGAAGTTCCAGGGCGTGATGAGCGCGGCCACGCCGACCGGCTCGGCGATCGTGCCCAGCTGGGCACCGTCGATATGGGAGGCGATGGTGCGCCCTGCCGGGCGCCTGGCCTCGTTGGCGAACCACTCGATGAAGCTCGCGCCGTAGCGCAGCTCGCCCCGGGCCTGCGCCAAGGGCTTGCCCTGTTCGAGCGACAGCAGGGCCGCGAGATCGTCGAGATGGCGCAGCAGCAGCGCGTGCCAGCGCAGCAGCAAGGCGCTGCGCCGCGCCTGGGGTACCCAGCGCCAGCTTTCGTGGGCGCGTTGCGCGGCATCCACCGCCGCCACGATCTGCGCCCGATCGAGCATCGGCACCTGGCCGATCACCGATCGGTCGGCGGGATTGCGCACCTCGAGCGTCGCGCCGCTGTCGCTCGACAGCCAGCGGCCGTCGACATGGCACAACGAGCGGATCGGGACGGGATGTCCGGTAAGCATGGCATCGACTCCAGAAGGAACGGTATGGCCATTACTATGTCCCGGCGGGCTGCCCGAAACTTTTGGTTCCGGGGCGCCCGGCTTGCGGTTTTTTCTGCTTGTCGGGCGGCGCGCGGAAAGAACCGGAACCCACGCCGCCCTGCCCGATTCAGCCCCAACCGATTCAGCCCAGCGCGCCCTCGCTCAGCAGCACCTCGTGCGCGGCCTTGAAGGCACCGAGGCCGTGAGGAATTCCGGAATACGCCGTCGCGTGCAGCAGGGCCGCCTTGATCTCCTCGACGCTCACGCCGTTGTTCAAGGCGCCCTTCACATGCAGCTTGAGCTCGTTGGTATGGCCCGCCACGGTCAGCAGCGCGATCTGCATCAGGCTGCGGGTGCGGCGGTCCAGGGTCTCGTCGCCCCAGGCCCATCCCCAGGCCCAGGTGGTAGTCGCACGCTGGAACGCCATCATGAAATCGTCGGCCTTCGCCATCGAGGCATCCACATACTCGGCACCCAGCACCTCGCGGCGGATCGGCAGGCCCTTGCGGAACAGCGCGTCGTCTTCGTTCATCTCCATTCTCCTTTCGTCGGGCGAAAAAAAAGCGCACGGCTCGCCGTGCGCCCGGTCGAGGCCATGCCTTACTTCGCCTGGCTGGCCACCGTGATCCATTGATCGAGCTGCGCCTTGTTGCCGGCCATCCAGTCGCCGGCGAGCTGCGTGATCAGCGCCTGGCTGCCGCCTTTCTTGCTGATCGCGTATTCCCAGGCGGACCAGGTGGTCGAGGGGAACTTGATCTGCTCGATCAGCGAGCGGATCGCCGGATTGGCCGCGATGAAGCCGCGGTTGCCCACGGCGCCCCAGTTCCAGGACGCCATCGCCATCCGGCAGGGGTCCGCGTCGCCGGCGCAGCCCTTCACGCCGCTCACCAGCGGCGAGCCGCTGTTGGGCATGTTGGGCGGCAGGGCCGCTTCCGGCGTCGGCAGCCACACCACGTCCTTGCCCGGCACCAGGCTGCTGACGGTCCAGGACGGGCTCCAGGCATAGAAGAAGGCCGGCTTGCCCTGCTTGATGCGCGCCACCGTGTCGACCATCAGCGCCTCGTACTTGCCGCGCACCGCGCGCACCGTGTCCTGCAGGCCGAACTTCCTGAGCTGGAAGTCGACCACGTCGCCGCAGCTCCAGCCCGGATCGCAGCTGATCAGTTGCGCCTTGCCGTCCGAGCCGAACAGCGCGGCCAGCTTCGGGTCCTTGAGCTGGGCGAGATTGGTGATCTTGTAGGCGTCGGCGGTCTTCTTGTCGATCAAGTAGCCGTTGATGCCGCCGCCCACGATCATGCCGGTGCCGACGATCTGCGCGTCCTTCTCGACCGCGCGAAACGCCAGCTCGCGCTGCGGGAAGTTCACGTCGGTGGCGAGGTCCTCGTCGCCCTGCGCCACCGCCTGGAAGAACAAGGTGGTGTTCATGGTGGTCAGCTTGACCTCGTAGCCGAGCCGCTTCATGGCCGCCATCACGATCTGGGTGGCGACGTAGTTGCCGCCGAAACTGTCGCCCTGCGAATACTGGATCGTCCTGCCCTTGCCGGGCATGTCCTGCGCGAACGCCGGCACGCCTGCCATCATCACCGCCGCGAGCGCTGCCGCGCCGCATGCTGCCGCCAACCTCTTCATCGAGCTACTCCTGCGTGTGGATACGATCGTCCATGGACGATGCTTGCTGGGAATCGATCCGGCGCCATGCCGGCGACCGGGAACACGGCGCGGCCGCCCCGCGCGGCCGCGCGCCTGCGCTGCATGACGTCAGAGCGCCTGCTTGGGATCGCTGCGCTCGGGCAGGGCCGGCGCCGCGGCCTCGCCGCGCCCGCCGCCGCGTACCAGCCGCGCCAGCACCGAGCGCAGCGAACCGCCCGCGCCGGGCTGCGAACGCGCCAGCTTCTGCGTCACGCGGTCGAGCATCATGGCCAGCAGCACGATCGCCACGCCGCCGATCGCGGCCTGCCCCACGTCGAGCCGGCCCAGGCCCTGCAGCACCACCAGGCCGAGCCCCTCGGCGCCGATCATCGAGATCACCACCGACATCACCATCGCGGTCAGCACGGTCTGGTTCAGGCCGCCGAGGATGGTCGGCACGGCCAGCGGCAACTGCACCTCCCAGAGCAACTGGCGGCGATCCGCGCCGAACGCGAGGCCGGCCTCGACCAGCTCGTGGTCGACCATGCGGATGCCGAGATTGGTGAAGCGGATCAGCGGCGGCATCGCGGCCGTCACCACCGCCACCTCGCCCGACACGGTGCCCACCCCGAACAGCATCACCACCGGCACCAGGTACACGAAGGTGGGCGTGGTCTGCATGATGTCGAGGATCGGCTGCACCACGCGCCAGACCCGCTCGCTGCGCGCGCAGGCGATGCCGACCGGGATCCCGATCACCGCGCAGAAGGCGATCGCGGTGACGATCAGCGCGAGCGTGGTCATCGCGTCCGACCAGACGCCGAGCACCGCGATGGCCAGCAGCCCGAGCAGGGTGAAGGCGCCGATCGCGCGGCCCGCGAAGCGCCAGGCCAGCAGCGCGCAGACCAGGCAGAACAGCGGGAACGGCACCGCGTGCAGGGCGTCGATATTGGCCTCGAGCAGCTTCTGGATCGGCCACTTGACGGCCAGGAACAGCGGACGCAGGTGCAGCGCGATCCACTGCACGGCGGCCTGGATCCACTGCGCGATCGGGAATACCGCCAGATCGTCGGCTTTAAGCATGATGAGCTCCGTTGACGCTGCCCGCGCCGATGCGTGCGAGGACCTGCCCCGCTTCCAGCCGGCCGACCAGCCGGCCCGATTCGTCGAGTACGCCGAGCGCGCGCGCCGTGCCGAAATGGCCGGCCACGTCGATCAGGCGCGCATGGCCCGGCACGCAGGCGAACGCGCCGTCCAGCGGCGGCAGCGCGGCGCCGTCGCGCAAGGCCTGCAGTTGCGTGTCGCCCACCGCGCCGAGCATGCCCAGCACGCGCGCCTCGCCGTCCACCACGAAGGCCGGCCCCGGCCCCGCGCAGCCGAGCACGGTCCAGCCCTCGCGGCGCACCAGCGGCGCGAGCGGCGTCATCGAGGCTTCGGCGTTGAACAGGCGCGAACGATCGACCTCGCGCGTGAAGGCGGCCACGTAGTCGCTGCCGGGCGCGGTCACGATCGACTGCGGCGTGCCCTCGCGCACCAGCTTGCCTTCCGACATGATGGCGATGCGCGTGCCCAGCTTCAGTGCTTCCTGGAAGTCGTGCGTGATGAACAGGATGGTCTTGTTGAGGCTGCGCTGCAGGCGCAGCAGCTCGTCCTGCATCTCGGTGCGGATCAGCGGATCGAGCGCGCTGAAGGCCTCGTCCATGATCAGGATGTCGGCGTCGGTGGCCAGCGCGCGCGCCAGGCCCACCCGCTGGCGCATCCCGCCGCTCAGCTCGTGCGGCATCTTGCTGGCCCAGCGCGCCAGGCCCACCACCTCCAGCACCTGCTCGGCGCGCTTGCGGCGCGTCGTGCCGTCCACGCCGCGCAGCTTCAGGCCGAACTCGACGTTCTCGATCACGCGCCGGTTCGGCAGCAGGGCGAAATGCTGGAACACCATCGAGATGCGCTTGCGGCGCACCTCGCGCAGCTCGCGCTCGCCCAGCGCGCAGAGGTCGACGTCGTCGAGCAGGATGCGCCCGGCGCTGGGCTCGTTGAGCCGGTTCACGCAGCGCGCCAGGGTCGACTTGCCGGAGCCGGACAGGCCCATGATCATGTACATCGCGCCGGCCGGCACGCTCAGCGACACGTCGTCGAGGCCCACCACCTGGCCGGTGTCGCGCAGCACGTCGGCCTTGCTGGCGCCCTGGCGCAGCATGCCGAGCGCGCGCTCGGGGCGATCGGAGAACACCTTGTACAGATGCTCGATTTTCAGGCGTTCAGTCATCAAGCTCACTCCTTCGGTGGAACGGGCCGGGCACCCGGCTCGGCCTGCCCGGTCGGCAGTTGTTGCAGCGGCGAAAACGCGGTCGGCACCAGGATCCGGTTCTCGGCCTGCTCGATCAGCTCGGACAGGCGCGGAATGAAGGCCTGCCAGCGCGGGTCGGCGGCGAGCCGCTGGCGGCGCAGGCGGCGGTCCTCCAGGTCGGCATAGCCCCACCAGTGCACCACCTGGGACAGGCAGCCGATCTCGGTGGTGAAATACCCGAGCAGGTTGCCCAGCGTCGGCTGCTGCATCGGCAGCGCCTCCTCGGCCACCAGCTTCAGGAAGCGTCCCATCGCGCCGTTGCGGATCCGGTAGATGCGCTCCTCGACGATCATCGGGCCGCCTCCCCGCTGTCAATCAGGAACTCCCGCATCAGCGCGGCCACCTGCTCGGGCGCCTCGTTGAGCAGCGAATGGCGCAGCTTCGGCAGGATCGCCAGCCGCGAATCCGGAATCCGTTCATGCATGTAGCGTGCCATCCGCGGGTTCGAGCCGGCATCGTGCTCGCCGGTCGCGATCAGGGTCGGCATCGCGATCTGGTCGATCAGGCCGCCGAAATCGGTCTGCGCCAGCACCCGGTAGGCCGCCGCGTAGCAGTCCGGATCGTTCTGCGCGTTGCGCCGGCGCAGTTCGTCCACCAGCGCCGGGTGCCGCGCCTGGAAATCCTCGCTCAGCCAGCGCGACAGCGAGGCGTCGTAATGCGCGCCGCGCTCGCCCGCCTGCAGGGCGGCCAGCCGCTCGGCCACGCGCGCGCGCTCCTCGGCGGTGCGCCCGGCCACGGTGGCCAGCAGCATGAGCCGGCGCAGCCGCGCCGGATGCGTCAGCGCGAGCCGCTGCGCGATCAGGCCGCCCAGCGAGAAGCCGGCCAGGTCGAAGCGGGCGAAGCCGGCGTGATCGGCCAGCGCCAGCACGTCGCCGACGAAATCGTCGATCTCGTAGCGCCCCTTCACGCGCTCGGAGCGGCCGTGGCCGCGCAGGTCGAAGCTGAGCACGCGAAAGCCGCGGCCCAGCGCGTTGATGGCGCCCTGCCAGGCCTCGAGATAGGAGCCCACGCCGTGGATGCAGACCAGCTCGCGCGGCCCCTCGCCCTGCAGGCGATAGGCCAGGCGCACGCCGTCGACGTCCAGGCTGCCCTCGATCGCGTCGGGCGGCGCCTCGGGAAGTGCGTCGCGCATGGCTCAGGCCCCCGCCGCCGCGGCCTGGCGCTCGCGCTCGCGCGCGGCGAAGTGCGGCATGATCTCGTCGATGAACAGGCGCAGCGTCTTCATCTGCAGCTCGAAGGGCAGGTTGAACGACAGGCCCAGGCAATACTGGTCGACGCCCTCGTCCTCGTAGATCTGCAGCTTGCGGATCACCTCGTCGGGCGTGCCGAACATCAGGTTGTCGCGCACCGCGGCGGGATCGTAGTTGGCGCGGTTGGCCACGGTCTCGAAGGGCACCGCTTCCGGGAAGCCGTTGTGCACGGTGCCGATGTTCTGCATCAGGTTCTCGAAGTAGCGGCCGTAGTCGACGCTGTGGCGCACCGCGGTCTGCCAGTCCTCCTCGCGATCGTAGACGCAGGTGCGCCGCTGCATCATGAAGCGCGGGCGCGGATGCTCGGGATGGTCGGCCACCGCCTTGCGGAATTTCGCGCCGAGCACGGCCACCTCGGAAGGCGGCGCCGACAGCGGCGTGGACAGGATGTTGGCGCCGATGCCGACCGCCCAGTCGAAGCTGCCGGGGTCGCGCGTGGCCACCCAGATCGGCGGATGCGGCTGCTGCAGCGGCTTGGGCACCGAGGTGGCGAGCGGGAAGCGCCAGTAATGGCCGTCGTGCTCGTAGTCGCCTTCCCACAGGCGCTTGACGGCCGGCACCAGCTCCTTCATGTAGGCCACGCCTTCCTGCTGGGGAATGCCGCCGGCCATCCGGTCGAACTCGTATTGGTAGGCGCCGCGCGCGATGCCGAACTCGAGCCGGCCGTTGCTCAGGTGATCGCACATGGCGGCCTCGCCGGCCAGCCGGATCGGCGACCAGTACGGCGCCACCAGGGTGGCGGTGCCCAGCCGGATGCGCTCGGTGTGCTGGGCCAGCCAGGTCAGTACCGTGAACGGGTTCGGCGAGATGGTGCATTCGATGGTGTGGTGCTCGGCGGTCCACAGCGTCTCGAAGCCGCCTTCGTCGGCCACGCGCGCCAGCGCCAGCAGCCGGTCGCGCGCCTCGGTCATCGACGCCTCGGGGGAGAACCGCTCCATGCTCAGTGATACGGCGAATTTCATAGATGCCTCGTGTCGGATGGAAACGCGCGTTTCAACGCAGACGAATGACGAACGGGTCCTGCATCGCGCCCGAGTAGTCGAGCACCACGTTCTTGAGCCGCGAGAACTCGCGCATCACCTCGAAGCCGCCGCGCCGGCCGTAGCCGCTGTGCTTGAGACCGCCGTTCGAGGACATGTAGGCGGCCGAGCGGTAGGTGTTGATCCAGACCGTGCCGGCGTCGATGTCGCGCGCGAAGCGCATCGCGCGGTCGATGTCGCGGGTCCAGATGCCGGAGGCCAGGCCGTATTCGGTGTCGTTGGCCAGCGCCATCAGCTCGGCCTCGTCGTGGAACGGCACCACGCCCACCACCGGCCCGAAGATCTCCTCCTGCATGAAGCGCATCGAGTTGGTGGCCTGGGTCATCACGGTCGGCTCGAAGTACCAGCCCTCGGCCAGCGCGCCCGTGTTCGGGCGGCGCCCGCCGGCGGCGATCCGCGCGCCCTCCTCCACGCCCGAGGCCACGTAGCGCTGCACCTTGTCGAGCTGGGTGGCCAGCGCGAGCGGACCGATATCGGTGTCCTCGTGCATCGGATGGCCCACGCGCACGCGCCGGGTTCGCTCCACCAGGGCCTCGACGAAGCGCTCGTAGACCGAGGCCTCGACGAAGCAGCGCGAGCCGGCCACGCAGGTCTGGCCCGCCGCGGCGAAGATGCCCGACACCACGCCGTTGACGGCGCGCTCGATCTCCACGTCGCCGAACACCACGTGGGGAGACTTCCCGCCCAGCTCCATCTGGCAGGGCACCAGGTTTTGCGCGGCATTGCCGGCGATCTTGCGGCCCGTCACGGTGCTGCCGGTGAACACGTACTTGGCGACGCCGGGATGGCGCGTGAGCGCCTCGCCGGTGGTGGCGCCGTCGCCGGTCACCACGTTGAACACGCCGGGCGGAATGCCCGCCTCGATGGCCAGTTCGGCCAGCGCCAGCGAGGAGGCGGTGGCGTGCTCGGAGGGCTTGACCACCACCGTGTTGCCGATCGCCAGGCACGGTGCGAGCGTGCCGGTCAGCATCATCAGCGGCGAATTCCACGGGATGATCATGCCGACCACGCCGATCGGCTCGCGCAGGTTGAAGTTCAGCATGTCGAGCTTGTTGACGGGGATCGTGTCGCCCTGCAGCTTGTCCGCCATGCCGGCGAAATACAGATAGGAATCCGGAATGGCACGCATCTGCGCGCGCATCTCCTTGAGCAGCTTGCCGTTGTCGCGGCATTCGAGCAGGGCCAGCGCGTCGGCGTTCTCGAGCACCAGCTCGCCCAGGCGGCGCACCAGCTTGCCGCGCTCGGTCTGGGTCATGCGCCGCCAGGCGGGGTTCTTCAGCGCGGCCTGGGCCGAACGCACGGCCGCGTCGACGTCGGCCGCGTTCGACTGCGCGAACTCGTACCAGGGCGTCGAGGTGGTGGGGTCAAAGCTCGGGGCGTAGCTGCCGCTGGCCGGCTCGACGAAGCGGCCGTCGATGAAATTGCCGATGCGGGCATGCTGCAGGGTTTCGACTGTGGTCTTCATGAAATGTCCTTGGTCATCCAGCCTGGGTTCAGGACTGCACGTGATGGCGCCACGGCTGCGCGGCGCCAACCGTCGCGACGCGGCCGCCGTCGTGCGAGCCCATGTAGATCGAATAACTGCCGCCGCCTGCCGTCTCGCGCACGAAACGGCGCAGCATCGCGCGCATCTCGACCGAGGCGATTTCGTCATAGGGAAGCGCGTCGGGGGCGAAGAAGCGGAATTCCGGCGGCAGCGCCAGCGCGCCGCGCGGCTCGGCCAGGCGGGCCCGGTAGATCAGGTAGCCGGAATCGTGGCCGTCGGTGTCGTAGACGGAATAGAGGAAGGTGTCGTCGGGCACCAGCGCCAGCGAGCCGCCGCCCGCCACCGGCAGGCGAGCGTCCACCAGCCGGCGCGGCGCGGTGGGCAGCACCCAGCCGCCCTTGCCGTCGGCCACCAGCAGCACCTCGCCCTGCGCCTCGATCAGGTAGCCGACGATCATGTCGGTGGACGACAGCCAGCCCGGCGGCAGCGGGTCCTTGACCTGCGCGTAGCGGCCGCGGCAGAAGCCCAGCGGCGCCGCGGGGCTGGTGCCGAAGGCCTGCACGCGGCCGATCAGGATCAGGTGGTCGCCGGCCTCGACGCGGTCGTGCATCGAGCAGTCGAACCAGGTCAGGCAGTCGGTCAGCACCGGCGCGCCGGTATGCACCACGTCGTGGTTGATCGCGGCGAACTTGTCGGCCGCCTTCGAGGCGAACAGGTTGGAGACATCCACCTGGCTGTCGCTCAGCAGGTTCACCGCGAACTTGTCGGCGGCGGCGAAGGCCGGGTAGCTCGACGCGCCCGCGCCGACGCAGACCAGCAGCAGCGGCGGGTCGAGCGAGACCGAGGCGAAGGAGTTGGCCGTCATGCCGCGCGGGCGGCCCTCGGCGTCGATGGTGGTGAGCACCGTCACGCCGGTGACGAAGGTGCCGAAGGCACGGCGCAGCGCCTTCGGGTCGATGGTGGTTCGGTTATCGGATACTGCCGCTTGCATGGCCATTCACCTCGTACATCGTTGTCCTGAGGTGAATGTAGGTGGCTGAAATCGGGCTGGCTTCCTGCGGATCGAAGGAGAACCGGGGGAACCTCACCTGCTGTTCGTCGGACCGGGAAAACCACTAGTCGGGACTTCACAGGCGAGCTGGTGACGGGGCCCGCGACGCGCGCGGGCCCCGCCGGCAGGCGCTGGCGAGGGCGTCCCGCCTAGTGCGCGCCGTGCGCCGCCGCGGCCACCGGCGGGCTGCCCTCCAGCAGGTTGTG
Source organism: Burkholderia sp. Ax-1720 (assembly GCF_011753035.1). Taxonomy (NCBI): domain Bacteria; kingdom Pseudomonadati; phylum Pseudomonadota; class Betaproteobacteria; order Burkholderiales; family Burkholderiaceae; genus Burkholderia; species Burkholderia sp. Ax-1720. The sequence goes on from NZ_VWWK01000009.1 coordinate 72,534, forward strand.
CAGTTGCAGCGCGAGCTCGATTGCGAAGCGCCGCTCGGGCGTCTCCACGTCGATGCCGAACAGGTCCGAGATACGCGACAGCCGGTAGCGCAGCGTGGTCACGTGCAGGCCCATCGCGTCGGCACAGGCCTGGCTGCGGCAGCCGTGGCGGATGTAGATCGCCAGCGTGTCGAGGTAGGAGGCGCGGTGGCTGGCGTCGTATTCGACGATCGGCCCGATGGTGCCGGTGATGAAGGCCCGCACGTCGGGCGAATCGGCCGCGCCCATCAGCATCGGCAGCGGCCCGAGGTCCGGCACGCTCAGCGCGCCGGTCTTGCCGAACGAGCGCGCCACGCGGATCATCCGCCAGCAGCGGTCCCATTCGTTGGCCAGCTCGGTCAGGCCCGCCACGCGGTCGCTGGCCACCAGGGTGGGCTCGCCGCCGAACAGCGGGCTCAGTGCCGCGCACAGCTGGCGCGCGAAGGCGTTGATGCTGGCCAGCGGCCGCTGGCCGTCGTCGGGCAGCAGGCAGACCAGGCCGCCGCCGACCGTCACCGGATGCGCGGCCAGCTTGTGCTGGGCCGCGATCAGGCCGGCGGTGCGATGGCATTCGGCCGAGCGGTCCAGCGCGGGGCCCTCGCGGCGCGGATAGTCGACCACCAGCAGGCGCATCGGCGCGCCCAGCGCAATGCCGAGCCGGCGCGAGCGCTCCACGATGTCCTGCTCGTCGCGCCAGCGCCGCTCGACGATCTCGAAGAACAGCTCGGTCAGGGTGCGCGTCTCGGCGCGAAAGCGGATCACGCTACGCATCAGCTGCACGCTCATCGCGAACTTCGCGCTCTCGATCGCGAGCGCCTGCAGGTCGCCCTCGGCGCGCCCGCCGAAGCTCAGCAGCGCGCCCACCGTATCGCCGTCCACCGTCAGGGGCTCCACGTCGGCCGTGAGCGGCACCCCGCCCGGCAGCTCGAAGCGCACCCGCCGCAAGGCATGGCGCGCGATCGCCTCGCGCGCGGTCTCGCGCATCTGGCGGCCGGTCTCGCCGTCGAGCAGGGCGCGCCAGGCGGCGCCGTCGAGCCCCTCGACGGGCGGGCGCGAGGCCAGCAGCTCGCCGCCGTAGAAGTCGATCACCAGCACCGGCGAGTCGAGCAGGTCGGCCAGCATGCCGGTCAGCGTGTCCATCGAGCCGCCCACCAGCACCTCCTGCAGCATCGCGCCCTGTACCGAGAGCACGCGCCGCAACTGCTCGGCGGCGGCCTGCTGGGCGCGCTGGCGATGGGCGCGCTCGATCGCGATCGCGCCGAGGTGCACCACCAGCTCCATGAAGGCCAGGTGCTCGGGTGCCACGTCCACCACCTTGCGCGCCGACACCACCAACACCATCGGCCGCCCCTCGGCATCGCAGCTCGCCATCGGCAGCACCAGCACGGTGCGGTAGCCGCGCTCGGGCGCCTCGCGCCGGTAGCCGAGGAATTCGGTGGTCTCCAGCGCGTCGCGGATATAGACCGGCTCGTTGCGCTGCAGCGCGACCAGCGCGGGGCTGGTGGCCAGCTCCCAGCGGTCGGCCAGCGCGCGCTTGAGCAGGGTCGGGTCGCGCCGCGCGATCACCAGCGCATAACCGTGCGCGATATCCACGCTCATGATCGAGCCGAGATCCCAGGAGCCGTGATGGCAGGCCAGCTCGATCAGGCTGTGCAGCAGCGTGTCGACGTCGGCATCCGCATTGATTCGGCTGGCGACGTCGCGCAGGGACGACATGAGCGACAACGTATCCGGCATCGAGAGCTCCTGTTGGGCGTGGCTGACTATACGACTTATCGCAGTGTCAAAAAAGTCGTGCTTCCCCCGGAACGGAGGAAGACGCTCGAATTGACGCTACTTAGCATGCCTCGCATCGATCACGTCATCCGATGGGAGTGCTGATGAATACCGATTTGCAAGTGCGCAAGATCTCGACCTTCGTCGAGGAACTGATGGTCGAGGGCGGGCGCGCGGCGCCGCGCCCGATCACCACCGTGGTGGTGGCCGCCGTGCTGAAAAACCCCTGGGCCGGGCAGGGTTTCTGCGAGGACCTGCAGCCGGAGATCCGGCGCCTCGCGCCGCCGCTGGGCGCCGAGCTGACGCGCCGGCTGGTGGCGCTGATGCCGGCCGCGCGCGTGGAAGCCTATGGCAAGGCCGCCGTGGTGGGCGTGAACGGCGAGATCGAGCACGCCTCGGCGCTGATCCACACGCTGCGCTTCGGCAACCTGTTCCGCGAGGCGGTGGACGGCACCGCGTTCCTGAGCTTCACCAATACGCGGCTCGGGCCGGGCTCGATGGTCTCGCTGCCGATGATCCACAAGTCGGCCACGGGCCAACGCTCGCACTTCCTGACGGCGACATTTCAGATCGCCGACGCCCCGGGCCCCGACGAGGTGCTGGTGGCGATCGGCGCGGCCGACGGGGGACGCGCTCATCCGCGCATCGGCGATCGCTTCATCGACATGGCCGAGATGGAGGCCCGCAAGCCGGCCGAGGCGCAGAACTGGGGCGACTGAGGCGCGGGCGCGCCCTGGCGGCGCGCCTGCTCCGAGCCCCGGCGCCGCTGCTCCGCTTTTCCTCCGATTCGCAGCAAACCCCGGCGCGCCGCACGGCGCGCCCGCTCCACCGTTTCCGCCGCCACGGCACCCGCCATGAACGACATCATCATGCTGGCCACCCGGTTGCCCGCCGGGCAGGAGGCCGAGTATCGCGCCGCGCTCGCCGCGGCGATGCCGGACGAGACCATCGTGCCGCTGCGCGAGGCCGATGCCGATGCGCGCGCCGGCGCGAGGATCGCGATCGTGGCGCGTCCCGATCCCGCCGAACTCGCCGCCCTGCCCCGGCTCGCCTGGATCCAGAGCCTGTGGGCCGGCGTCGAGCAACTGGTCGAGAGCCTGCCGGCCACGGCGCCGCCCGTGGTCCGGCTGGTGGACCCGGAAATGTCGCGCACCATGGCCGAGGCGGTGCTGGCCTGGACCTACTACCTGCAACGCGAGATGCCCGCCTACCGCGCCCAGCAGCAGGCGCGCGAATGGCGGCAGCGGCCATATCGCAAGCCCCAGGACATACAGGTCGGTATCGTCGGCCTCGGCACGCTCGGGGCGGCCGCCGCGACGCGCCTGCTCGAGGCGGGCTTTCGCGTGGCCGGCTGGAGCCGCTCGCCCAAGCGCATGGCCGGCGTGGATGCCCATCACGGCGCCGAGGGCCTGGCGCGCCTGCTCGGCGCGAGCGAGATCGTGGTGTGTCTCGTGCCGCTGACCGACGAGACGCGCGGCCTGTTCGACCGGCACACGCTGGCGGCCATGCGGCCCGGCGCGGCGCTGATCAACTTCTCGCGCGGCCCGGTGGTGGTCACCCCGGATCTGCTGCAAGCGCTCGATGCCGGCCGGCTCTCGCATGCGGTACTCGACGTGTTCGAGGTCGAGCCGCTGCCCGAAGCCTCGCCGCTCTGGGCCCATCCCGCCGTGACGGTGCTGCCTCACATCTCGGCGCCGACCGACCTGCACACGGCGGCGGCCGTGGTCGCGGCCAACGTCGCCGCCTATCGCGCCAGCGGCCGCATTCCGGCCGGCGTCGATCTCTCGCGCGGTTACTGAGCCGGCGCGAACCCTTTCGTTTCATCCGGCCCGAGCCGCGCCATCGGTCGTCTTCGTCCGCTGGTGTGTACCCGCACGCCGGCGCAGTGCCAGCAAGGCTTCGATTCATGCAACACGACCACCACCAGGGGAAATCATGAGCAAGGCAGCAGGCTTGGAAACACGCATCGCGGCAGCGGTGGCGACGGCGCTGGCGATACTCGCCGGCAGCAGCACGGCGGCGCAGGCACAGAGCAGCGTCACGCTGTACGGCATCATCGACGAAGGGCTCAACTACACCAGCAACGCGAAGGGACACGGCACCTTCCAGATGAAGAGCGGCGACACCTTCGGCAGCCGCTGGGGCATCGCCGGCTCCGAGGACCTGGGCGGCGGCACGCGCGCGCTGTTCCGCCTCGAGAACGGCTTCGACGTGAATAGCGGCGCCTTCAAGCAGGGCGGCCGCGAGTTCGGCCGGCAGGCCTGGGTCGGCCTGCAGTCGGACCGGCTCGGCACGCTCTCGTTCGGCCGCCAGTACGACCCGACCATCGATCTCTGGAGCGGCCTGACGGGCGCGGGCGGCGTGAGCGGCGACGTCGCCTCGCATCCGTTCGACAACGACAACGCCGACTTCGATTTTCGCGTCAACAACTCGGTCAAGTACACCAGCCCGAACTTCAACGGCCTGAAGGCCGAGGCGATGTACGGCTTCAGCAACGACACCGGCTTCGCCAACAACCGGCTCTACAGCGCGGCCCTGCAATACAAGCTGGCGGGCCTGACCGCCGCGCTCGGCTACCTGAAGATCGACGCGGGCGGCTCGGCCAACGGCGCGGTGTCCACCGACACGGTGTTTACCGGCTCGTCCGAGCAGAACATCGTGGCGGGGCTGTCCTACGCGTTCGCGGCCACCAAGCTGGGCCTGTCCTATTCGCATGTCGACGTCTACGACCCGACCGCCAACGCCTATATCGCCTCGACGGCCACCCAGCCGCCGGGCGGCCGCTGGCAGTCCTGGAAGTTCGACAACTTCGAGGTCAATGCGAAGTACGCCTTCACGCCGTCGTTCTGGCTGTTCGGCGCCTATACCTTCACCGAGGCGAACCTGCACGCCAGCACCGGCGATTTCGAGCCGAAGTGGCACCAGCTCTCGCTGATGCTCGACTACGACCTGAGCAAGCGCACCTCGCTCTACATGCAGGCCGCGTACCAGCACGTGGTCAGCGCGCATACCGGCACGGCCTTCGATTTCGCCACCACGCCCGCCTCGGCCGGCGCCTCGTCGGGCGAGAACCAGACGCTGGTGCGGCTCGGCATGATCCATCGCTTCTAGACGCGCTCGCGCGTCGTTTCCGCGGCCGGTTCGCTCGATGCGCCGGCCGCGTCCCGATCCCCCGGCGGATCCCTTTTCGAGGTAGCAGATGCAGAAAGACCTTCTGGTCGACGCCGATCGTCGACACCTGATTCACCCGGCCGTGGCCTATCGCGCGCACGAGGCGCGCGGCGTGACGATCCTGGATTCGGGCCACGGCGTATGGTTGCGCGACGCCGACGGCCGCGAGCTGCTCGATGCCTTCGCCGGGCTCTGGTGCGTCAACACCGGCTACGGCCAGGCCAGCATCGTCGAGGCGGCGATGCGCCAGATGAGCCGGCTGCCCTACGCGACCGGCTATTTCCACTTCGGCTCGACGCCCGCCATCGAGCTGGCCGAGCGGCTCACCGCGCTGGCCCCGGCCTCGCTGTCGCGCATCTACTTCACGCTGGGCGGCTCCGACGCGGTCGATTCCGCGGTGCGCTTCATCACCTACTACTACAACGCGATCGGCAAGCCGGCGAAGAAGCACTTCATCGCGCTGGAACGCGGCTACCACGGCTCGTCCTCGTTCGGCGCGGGGCTCACGGCGCTGCCGGTGTTCCATCGCGGCTTCGACCTGCCGCAGGCGACCCAGCACCATATCCCCTCGCCCTATCCGTATCGCAGCGCCACGCCGGACGACCCGCGGGCGATCATCGCAGCGTCGGTCAAGGCGCTCGAGGACAAGGTGGCGGAACTCGGCGCCGAGCACGTGGCCGCCTTCTTCTGCGAACCGGTGCAGGGCTCGGGCGGCGTGATCGTGCCGCCGACGGGCTGGCTGAAGACGATGCGCGAGGCCTGCCGGCGGCTCGGCATCCTGTTCGTGGCCGACGAAGTGATCACCGGCTTCGGGCGCACCGGCCCGCTGTTCGCCTGCGAGGCCGAGCAGGTCGAGCCGGACCTGATGACGGTGGCCAAGGGCCTGACGGCCGGTTACGCGCCGATGGGCGCCGTGCTGATGGCCGAGCATGTCTACCAGGCGATCGCCGACGGCGCGCCGGCCGATGCGCCGATCGGCCATGGCCAGACCTATTCCGCGCATCCCGTCAGCGCGGCGATCGCGCTGGAGGTGCTGCGCCTCTATCACGAGGGCGGGCTGCTGGAGAACGGCCGCACGCGCGCCCTGCAGTTCGGCGCCGGGCTCGATGCCCTGCGCGAGCATCCGCTGGTGGGCGACGCGCGCCATCGCGGCCTGCTCGGTGCGCTGGAGCTGGTCAGCGACAAGGCCGCGCGCACGCCCTTCGATCCCGCCGTGAAGCTGCCCACGCGCCTGTTCGACGCGGCCGGCCGCAACGGCATCGTCCTGCGCGCCTTCGGCGACGGCACGCTCGGCTTCGCGCCCGCGCTGTGCCTGAGCGAGAGCGAATGCGAGGAACTGTTGGCGCGCGTGAAGCGCGTGCTGGACGAGGTGCTCGACGAGACGGAAGTGCGCGCGGCGCTCAGAGGCCGGCTCGTGGCCTGAGCTTGCGCGCGCGCCGCATCGCCTGATCGGGGGCCGTGCCGCCGATCAGGCCTTGCTCGTCGACGCCGCTTCGTGAAGCTCGGCATCGCGTGCGCGACGGCGCCCATGCCAGCGCGCGTAGGCGGCCGCCGCCAGGGGCGCCAGCAGCGAGGTGACGATGGTCGAGGCCGCGATCTGCGGCGTGGCCATCGCCACCAGCGAGCCCAGGCGCGGGTCCACCGCCGCGATCGCGGTGGGTGTCGCCACCGCATTGCCGGCGGTGGTGGCCGCCGCCATGCCGGCCACGCCGGTGCCGCCGGCCAGCCGCGAGGCCAGCACGTTGCACACGGCGCCCGCGGCCAGCGTGATGAGCCCGAGCAGGATGCCGGACAGGCCCGCGCCGAGGATCGCGTGCAGGTTGATCTGCGCGCCGAGGCCGAAGGCGAAGAAGGGGATCAGCAGGTCGCCGCCGGACTTGAGGAAGCGCCGCATGTCCTCGTCGAGGTTGCCGAGCACCATGCCGATCACGATCGGCAGCACGGTGGCCACCAGGTCGATCACCGGGATGGTCGCCAGCCCGGACAAACCGAGCGCCACCATCGTCACGAACGGCCCTTCGAGGATCGAGAGCACCGCCAGCGCGCCGCGGTCGACCTCGTCGCCGAACTGGCGCGTCACCGCCGCGTACAGGCCCATGTTGGCATTGGTCACCGCGGCGATGATCGCCATGCCCGACAGGCCGAACAGGCCTTGAGGCCCGCACAGCCGGCTCACCGCGAAGCCGATCGCCACGCCGCTGGCCAGCTTGGCGAGCGTGATCGCCGCGCCGTTGCGCAGCGCCCGGGGGGCGGTGCGCAACTGGATCTCCGCCCCCATGCAGACGAAGAACACCGCCAGGATCGGCAGGGCGCCGTGGGCGAGCTGGGTGGAGAAGCTGCCGATGGCGAGGACGTGCGGCGCGAACGTGTTGAGCACGCTGCCCCACAGAAGGGGAATCACCATCATGCCGCCGGGAAAGCGCTCGATGGCTCGTTTGATCTTCATGCCGAGTCTCCGTCCGGTGCGCACTGCGTGGCGTCGCGTCACCGGCACTTGATTGGTATTGCGAATCGAATCGATCGCGGCGGGCCGCTTCCTCGCGCCTGGCGCCCGCCGTGCCGCCTTACATCTGCGCGCCGATCATCCAGGGCACGAATTCCTCGTTGCCCACGCCGAGCGCCTCGCTCTTGCTCTTGCCGCCCGAGGCGACCTCGATGATCATGCGGAAGATCTCCTCGCCCTTCTGCTCGACCGAGGCGCCGCCCTCCATGATCTCGCCGCAGTTGATGTCCATGTCGTCCACCATGCGCCGGTACATCGCCGAGTTGGTCGCGACCTTGATCGACGGCGCCGGCTTCGCGCCGAAGCAGGAACCGCGTCCGGTCGTGAACACCACCAGGTTGGCGCCGCTGGCGATCTGGCCGGTCGCGCCCATCGGGTCGTAGCCCGGCGCATCCATGAACACCAGCCCGTTCGTGTCGACCGGCTCGGCGTAGCGGTACACGCCCATCAGCGGCGACGAACCGCTCTTGGCCACCGCTCCGAGCGACTTCTCCAGGATCGTGGTCAGCCCGCCGGCCTTGTTGCCGGGCGTCGGATTGTTGTCGATGCTGCCTTTTTCACGCTCGGCATACGATTCCCACCAATGGATGCGCTCGACGATCTTCTCGCCCACCTCGCGGCTGACCGCGCGACGCGTCAGCAGATGTTCGGCGCCGTAGATCTCCGGCGTCTCGGTCAGGATCGCGGTGCCGCCGTGGCTCACCAGCAGGTCCACCGCGGCGCCCAGCGCGGGGTTGGCGGTGATGCCGGAATAACCGTCGGAGCCGCCGCATTGCAGCGCCACGCTCAGGTGGGAGACCGGCAGCGGCTCGCGGCGCGCCTGGTCGGCCAGCGGCAGCATCGCCTCGACGGCGCGGATCGCGGCGTCCACCGTCTTCTGCGTGCCGCCCTCCTCCTGCATCACCAGCGGCACCAGCAGCGGCCCCGGCTCCACGCCCTCGGCGACGAACATCGCGCCCATCTGGTTGGCCTCGCAGCCCAGCCCGATGATCACCACGCCGGCAAAGTTCGGATGCCTGACGTAACCGCCGATGGTGCGCCGCAGTTGCTGGATGCCCTCGCCGTGATGATCGATGCAGCAGCCGAAGCTGTGCGTGATCGGCACGATGCCGTCCACGTTCGGGTAGGCATCGAGCGCGCCGGGCGCCGCGAAGTGCTGGCTCACCAGCTTGGTGACGGTGGCCGAGCAGTTGACGGTGCTGATCACGCCGATGTAGTTGCGGGTCGCCACGCGCCCGTCGGCGCGGCGAAAGCCCTGGAAATCGAGCGGCGCGGCGGCGGGCGAGACCGGGCGGAGGTCCTCGCCGAACGCGTAGTCGCGATTGAATTCGCCGATCGACAGGTTGTGCACGTGGACATGCTCGCCGGCGCGGATCGCCTGCGTGGCGAAGCCGATGATCTGGCCGTAGCGGCGCACCGGCGCGCCCTGCGCGACGTCGCGGCAGGCGATCTTGTGGGCGGGCGGAATCTCGGCGCTTGCGACAAGATCGTCGAATTCGGCGAGAATCGTTCCCGCGGCGATCGCGCCGCGCGCGATCAGCACGTCGTCCTTGTCGTGCAGCTTGATGGCGAGCGTGGGCTGGCTCATGTGATGCCTCCTGATTGTGGGGTCGAGCTGCCGGGCCGCGCCTGTCGTGTGGAACGCCGCATGCGCTGGATCGGTTGCAGGCATCATCCGGCGAAGGCCGACGGCGGCGCAAATTGGTCAGGCCACTTTTCCGGGCGGCCGGCCAGGCGGGTCAGGAGTGGAACGGGGTATGAAAAGCACGGGTGCGCTGAATCGGACTGTCCGGCAGATCGAAACCGGTATTTCGGAGGGACGATGGCTGGCCGGCGAACGCCTGCCGGCCGAACGGGCGCTGGCCGAGTCGCTCGGCGTGTCGCGCGCGACGGTGCGCGAGGCAATCGGCCGGCTGGTCAGCAAGGGCTTGCTGGAGAGCCGGCACGGCAGCGGCGTCTATCTGCTGGGGAACAAGCCGGTGGGCACGGCGGCGCCGTGGATGCAGCTGATCGCGGAAACCCCGCCGCTGCGCTCGGAAACGCTCGAATTCAGGATGGTGTTCGAATGCGCGGCGGCACGCTTCGCCGCGCAACGCGCATCGGCGCAGCAGGTGGAGCGCTTCGAGGGGATACTCGAGCGCATGCAGGCGGCCGTGCAGCAGGCCGATGTCGACGAGGAAGCGCGCACCGATTGCGAATTCCACGCCATGCTCACGGCGGCCTCGCACAACCGCATGCTGGACCAGTTCTATGCCGGCGTGATCACCATGCTGCGCGAGCATATCGCCAGCAATACCTACGACGCGACCGTCAACAACCTCAATGCGGCGGTGCAGGCGCGCGATCGGCTGCTCCAGCACGAAACCATCTATCGCGCCATTCGCGACCGCAATCCCGACGCGGCGCAGGACGCGATGTTCGCGCACATCGACTATGTGGGGCGGCAGTTCAACGTCGAGTTGGGCGGGTAAGTGAGCAAGTAAGTGGTCGAATAAGCGGCCGACGCTTTCCGCGAAACGCGGCCTGCGCCCTCGGCGGGACGCGAGGCCTGGTTTCGCCTGCCTTCCGGCGGGAATCAGCGGAACGGATCGGCCGGCAAGCGCAGCTATATCTGCCCGAGCAGGACCAGCACGATCACGATGACCAGCACCACGCCCAGCAGGCCGCTCGGCCCGTAACCCCAGCTGCGACTGTGAGGCCAGGTGGGAATCACGCCGACCAGTATCAGCACGATGATGATCAGTAAAATCAGTCCCAGTGACATGTCGTACCTCCTTGGATTTGTATGAATGACGCCTTGTCCGGGCGAATCCCTGGCCGGAGCTCCCCTGGCCTGGGCGTCGGAATCGATGTCGCAAGGCGCGTACCCAGCCCGCCGCCCGCGCGACTTGCCGGAAACCGCGCCATGCCCGTGGCGCCTCGCCTGGGTCGACGACATGCCGGTGACGCGCCATGGCACGGATGTCCGGGCATCCTTCATCACCGCCGGAGCAAGCGCGCTCGCCCCACGCGGCGTATGTCGGCAAGTGCGTCGGCAAGTACATCGCCGACGGTAAGATTTTCACGAGTTCGCATCAAGGAAAGGGAAGGCGCGGAAGACTTGCGCCGTTCGAGCCGAACGGTGAACGCGGTCACTCAAGACTCGCGCCGGCGGCTCCGGAAGAATGCCCAGATCATCGCGGTGGCATCCGGGCCGCGCGCCGCGTTGAACGGCAGTCGATCGTCGCCGCCGCTCCAGGCGTGGCCGAGCCCTCGCACCATGCAGACCCGCACGATCGCGCGCCGGCCGCGCCGGTGGTCGATCACCAGGCGGTCGCCGTGCTCGGTCAGCACGCGCGTGCCGGCAATTTCCGCGCCGTGCTCGTCGACCAGGCCATTGGCCCGCAGCCACTGGCGTGCCGCCTGCTCGGCATTGATCTTCGCGACCACGCCGTCGAGTTCCCCGTGCACGATCAGCACCGGCATGCCCGGGTAGCCGCCGACCGTCACCATCGCGTCGACCAGCGAAACCGGCTCGTCGCGGCTGCCGTGCTGCATGACGCGCAAGGCATTGACCGACGAACGCGCGGCACCGACCACCGCCCCCGAATGAAGCGCGAGCGCGGCGAACAGCGACGGCTCGTGCAGGCCGAGTTGCGCGGCCAGGCTGGCGCCGGCCGACATGCCGGCCAGGTAGACCCGCCCCGCGTCGAAACCGTGCCGCGCGATCATGGCGCGCACCAGCGAGCCCACCGCATCCGTGTCCGAACCGGGCGCCGGCGGATCGAACCAGTTCCAGCAGCGATGCGCATGCCTGCCGGTCGACTGTTCCGGCAACAGCACCGAAAAACCATGGCGATCGGCGAGGCGGTCGATGCGGGTGCCGAGCGCGAACGCCTCGGCGGTCTGCTTGCAGCCGTGCAGCATCACCACCAGCGGGCCATCGGGCTGCACGCCGGGCGGCTGGTACAGCAGGTAGCCGAGGTGATTGACCAACTGGCCCGGCGCGGGCCGTGCCGAATGGAAGGAGCGCGTCCATCTGCCGAGCCGCGACAAGCTCGGCCGGGCGCGCACGCCACGACCGGCTGCCGAGGGCTTGGCCGGCTTCGGCGAGGCCGCCGCGGTGCTGCCGGTCCCCTTGCGCGTGGCGGGCGAACGCCTGGGCGGCGCGGGCTTCGAGGCCGACTTGGCGGGTTTCACCGCGCCGCCTCGCTTCGGCTTGCGCGTCGCCGGGCTCAGGAAGCTGCCGAGCAGCTTCAGCCAGGCGTGGGAAGATCGACGAGGCATGGTCGGATAGGCGTGCATCGTGGCGCCGTCAGCGCCGCGATCGCATTGGGATGAGGATGGGTTCAACCATACAGGAAGACCAGGTAACGCTGCCCGCGGCCCGGGGCGAGCACGGTATCGAGCCACCGCCGGCATCGCTCGCGCACCCAAGCGCCGCGCTCATTGCGTCGGTCGATCGTCGAAATCCCGGCGGGCCCTTTCCACCGCCTCCAGGTTGTTCGCGGCCCAGACCCATACGCCACAGAACGCGGCGCCCAGGGTGATGCCCAGGTCGGTGAGCCGGTACTCCACCTTGGGCGGCACGACCGGATACACGGTGCGTACCACCAAGCCATCGCGCTCCATCGCGCGCAAGGTCTGCGTCAGCATCTTCTGGCTGATGCCCTCGACCTGTTCGGCGAGACGGCTGAAACGCAGCGGCGATTGCTCCGTGAGCACGTCGAGGATCAGCATCGTCCACTTGTCGGCGACACGACCGATCAGTTCCCTGACCAGGGAAGCGATCCGCGGATCGATATCGATCGGCGGCGTGAGGCTCGCGTAGTACTGCGCGGCCGCGATCTGCTCCTTGGTGAATTCGGGGATTCGTTTCATCGCCACACTCTCCGCTGGGTAAGTATATGACTTTCAGGTGCCTTCTTCCCTTCGGGAAGCATGCCCGCCAGACTACGCTCATGCTCAACCTGGCGGGAGCCAAACCATGAAAATGATCGGAAGAACCGTGTTGATCACGGGCGGAACCAGCGGCATCGGCCTCGAACTGGCGAAGCAACTCACCACGCGCGGCAATCGCGTGATCGTCACGGGACGCAGGGCCGACAGGCTGGAAGCCGCGCGGCAGGCCGTGCCGGGCCTGCACACGTTCGAGAGCGACGTGCGCGATCCGGCGAGCATCGAGGCGCTCTACCAAACCGTGTCCGACAGGTTTCCCTCGCTGGACACGCTGGTGAACAACGCGGGCGTGATGCGCAACATCAAGCTGGACCAGTCGTATCGGCTGGATGACCTGACCGCCGAGATCGACGGGAACCTGAAGGGATCGATCTGGATGGTCCAGGCCTTCCTCCCCTTGCTGCTGCGCCGGCAAGGCAGCCTGATCGTGAACGTGTCCTCAGGCCTGGCCTTCGTGCCGTTTCCAGCCGCGCCGATCTACAGCGCGTCGAAGGCCGCGATGCATGCCTATACGCAGTGCCTGAGGGCGCAACTGGACGGCAAGGCGGTATCGATCGTCGAGCTGGCGCCGCCCGCCACCGAGACGCCGCTGTTTCGCGACGAGTTCGCCGAACAGATGCAGGGAGAAAGCGCCATGAACGTAAGCGTGCTGGTGAAGCACGCCATCGCCGGCATCGAGGCCGGGAAGCCGGAGATTCGTCCCGGGCTGAGCAACGTGCTGAAAATCGCCAGCCGCGTGGCGCCGAGTTTCATGCTCCGGCAGATGGTGAAGCTCGGGCGGCCGAAAACATCCGGTGCATGAACTTCCCGACAAGGGCGTGCCGATCGGAAAACTCAACGACCTCGGGCTGCAGTGAATGCCGCGGCGGGGATAAGCGCCGGATAGCGACGCGTTGCGAATCCGCTCCGCGAAACACAACTGCCTCGCGCTAACCGTCGGAAAGCACCGCCGCGAAACGCTTCCGATATTGCCCCGGTGCCGTTCCGACGATACGGCGGAAGTGCTCGCGCAACGAGGTCGCGGATCCGAAGCCGGCCTCCTGCGCGATCTGCTCGATCGATAAGGCCGTCGTCTCCAACAGCGCCTGCGCGCATCGCACGCGCTCGGCGAGCAGCCATTGCAGCGGCGGCATACCGGTTTCCGTAACGAATCGCCGAGTGAGAGTTCGGGTGCTCGTGTGCGCCCGATGCGCGATGGCTTCGAGCGTCAGCGGCACCTTCAACTGCAGCTGCATCCATTGCAGCAGCGGCTGCAAGGAGGACGACGCGGGCGCGGCGTCGTAGCGAATGAACTGCGCCTGTCCGCCATCGCGGGCAAGCGGCACCACGGCGAGGCGAGCCGCGTCGGCGGCCGCCGACGCGCCATAGTCGCGACGGATCAGATGCAGGCACAGATCGATTCCCGCCGCCGCGCCGGCCGAGGTCAGAATGTTCCCCTCGTCGACAAACAGCACCGCCGGATCGACCTCGATTGCCGGATAGCGCCGGGCGAGCTCGGTCGCCGCCAGCCAGTGGGTCGTCGCCCGCCGGCCGTCCAGCAAGCCCGCAGCGGCGAGCACAAAGGCGCCGGAACAGATCGACGCGATCCGCGCGCCACGGGCGGCGGCGTCGCGCAAGGCCGCCAGCATCTTGGGCGACAAGGGCAGGCGCGGATCCGCGACGCCCGGCACCACGATCGTGTCCGCCTGCGCCAGGAAATCAAGTCCTCGTTCGATCTGTGCAACGAAGAAATCACTCCTCACCCGTCGCGTCTCGCCGCACAGCGTCACCCGGTACGGCTGTTCGACGCCCGCGACGTGGGCTCGCGAAAACATTTCACCGGGGATCGCCATGTCGAAGCTGACAAAGCCAGGCAGCAGCAGAACCGCAATGGTATGCATGAGTTGGGGTGGCCGGAATCCGTCGAATAATGGCATTTTAGCCAATGGTGCCCGTCGGTGCGGAAAGGGACAATGCAGTCCGATCCCATCGCCGAGTCAAGCATGAACAGCACCGTTGCCAATCCAACACGCAGTCTCCGCATCATGGCAGCGGTCGAGGCCAGCAGCCTCGTGCTGCTGGTATGCGTAGCCGTGCCGCTCAAGCACCTCGGCGGCATGCCGATGGCTGTCCAGTGGCTGGGGCCGCTGCACGGCGCGGTGTTCGTCCTGTATTGCTGGATGGTCGTCAGGCTGGCGTCGAGCCAGGGGTGGAAGGCCGCCGAGGTGATCCGGCTGGTATTGGCTGCAATGGTGCCGTTCGTTGGCTTTACGAGCGTGGCGTGGCTCGCTCGCAAGCAGGTTTCATGATGATCTATCTGTTGATCAAGGCGCTCCACGTCGCGTCGGTGATGACCTTCGTGGCCGGAACGCTGATTCTCGCCATGTGCATCTCGATCGATAATCTCGTGGTCCTGCGCGCCATGCGCCGCTGGAATTCCAGCGTAACGACACCGGCGCTCACCCTGGTCTGGATCACGGGCCCGTCGATCGCCGTGATGGGACATTGGTTCGGCGCGGTGTGGCTGAGCGTCAAGCTGGTGCTGGTGGTCGGATTGTCGATACTGCACGGCGTGCTGAGCGGCTCGCTGCAACGCGCGCAGCACCAGGGCCGGCTATGCCATTCATCCATGTTTCGGTTTCTCGCGCCTGCCACCTTGGCGCTGGCGCTCGTGATCGTCGGTTTGGCGGTAATGAAATCCGCCTAGCGGCATCGAGGCTACAGGAGGCAATCCGAGCTGGCGCGCGACAACCGATGGTCGTGCTGCATGCCCGCTTCGAGCCGATGTCGCAGATCACCCAGGCGTTCGCGCAGACACTGGGCGAACTCGACATCAATGCGTTGCGCCGGCCGTGCGGCAGCGCGGCGGCCTGATCGCCCATGCCGCCACGAACGGGAAATCGTGGCGCGAACGATCAGGCCGTATACCGTGCCAAAAATTTCCTGGCACGCTCGGTGCTCGGCTGCTGGAAAAAAACCTCGGGCGAGCCGGTTTCCACCAGCTTGCCGCCATCCAGGAACACCACCTGGTCCGACACTTCGCGCGCGAAGCCCATCTCGTGGGTGACCACCAGCATGGTCATGCCTCGCCCGGCCAGCGCCCGCATCACGCCGAGCACCTCGCCGACCATCTCGGGATCGAGCGCGCTGGTGGGCTCGTCGAACAGCAGCACGTCGGGACGGATCGCCAGCGCGCGCGTGATCGCCACGCGCTGCTTCTGGCCGCCGGACAGACGATGCGGATAGGTATCGGCCTTGTCGGCCAATCCCACCTGCTCCAGCAAGGCCATCGCCTCGCCGCGCACCTCGGCGGCGGCGCGCCCATGCACATGGAGCGGCGCGGCCATCACGTTCTGCAGCACCGTCATGTGCGGCCAGAGCGCGAAATTCTGGAACACGGTGCCGATCCGGCCGCGCGCGGCGGCCAGTTGCGCGCGCGACATCGGCCTCGCCGCGGCGCCCTCGCCGATGCGGCCGATCGGCTGGCCGCCGAGCTCGATGGTCCCCCTGCCCGGCACCTCCAGCCAGTTGATACAGCGCAGCAGCGTCGACTTGCCCGAGCCGCTCGGGCCGAGCAGGCAGGTGGTCGTACCCTGCGGCACGTCGAAACTGATGTCGCGCAGGATCTCGACGCCGTCGTAGTCCTTGCACAGCCCGCGCACGCTGATCGCCGCGGATGCGGTTGCTTTCATGTTCACCTCGAAGGGGAGCGGCCGAGCCGGCCGATCGTCCAGTCGGTCAGCAGCGACATCAGCCAGTACAGCAGCATCGCCAGCAGAAACGGGGCGAATGGCGAGAAATAGTTGGTGCTGACGAAATTCGCCGCGAAGGTCAGTTCCTCGACGGTGATGATCATCAACAGCGCGCTGTCCTTGATGATCATCACGGCCTGGTTGACGAGCACGGGCGCGGCCGCCGCCAGCAACTGCGGAAACACGATGCGCCGGTACAGCGCCAGGCGCGTGAAGCCGAACGCGTCGGCCGCCGTCAGCGTGTCCTGCGCCAGCGACAGGCCCGCCGCGCGCAGGATCTCGACGAAATAGGCGGCGTGGTAGATCGCCAGCGAGCTCAGGCCGGCGCCGAGCGCGTTGAAGCGCAGCCCGACGGCCGGCAGGCCGTAATAGACCACGTAGGCGAACAACAGGAACGGCACGCAGCGCATCAGGTCCGCCAGCAGGCGCACGACGCGCGCCACGGGCCGCGGCCCCTCGCGCAACAGCACGTAGCCGAGCATGGCCAGCGGCAGGCTGACGGCGAGGCACAGGGCCACCAGCACCACCGACGTGGCGGCGCCCGAGGCCAGGACCTCGCGCGAAGCCCAGAGCGAAGTCAGGCTGTTCATGAGGACAGGTATCCGTAACGCTGGGCGGCGCGCCGTTCCAGCAGGCGTTGCCCCTGTACCCCGAGCGCGATGATCAGCGTGTAGAGCACGGTGGCGGCCAGGAACGGCGGCAGCGGGTCGTAGGTATCGGCGCCGATGCGGCCCGCCGCGCGCGTGATGTCGACGATGCCGATCACCGAGGCCGCCGGCGTGATCTTGAGCAGCAGCGTGATTTCGCTGACGAGCGGCCCGAGGCTGGCGCGCCAGAGCTGCGGCAGCACGATGCGAACCAGGGTCTGCCATCCCGAGAAACCGAACGCCGTGCCCGCCTCGAGCTGGTCGACCGGCAAGGCGAGCAATGCCGCGCGCCAGATCTCGCAGTTGAAGGCCGTCGTGTTCAGGCTCAGCGCCAGCGCGGCCGCGGCCATCGGCGGCAGGTCCAGGCCGGCGGCCGGCATCACGAAGAACACCAGCAGGCACAGCGTCACGACCGGCGTGGGTCGCATCACGCTGACATAGGCGGCGATCGCGCGACCGAGCACCGGTACCCGGCGCCAGCGGGCCAGCGCCAGCAGCAGGCCCAGCGGGATGCCGACCGCGACGGCGCACAGCGCCAGCAGCAGTGAGACGCCCGCGCCCTGCAGCAAGGCCAGATAAGAGCTTGTGGTCATGGTGAAGATCGGCCGCGCGACGGATGAGGGCCGCGCGGCGCGTCCGGTGAGGTTCGCTTCAGTTGCCGCTCAATGCCGACAGCGGCATCGATTCGAAGGTGGTGCCGAGCCACTTGCGCTGCAGCGCGTAG
Organism: Burkholderia sp. Ax-1720; assembly: GCF_011753035.1. NCBI lineage: Bacteria > Pseudomonadati > Pseudomonadota > Betaproteobacteria > Burkholderiales > Burkholderiaceae > Burkholderia > Burkholderia sp. Ax-1720. Next base: position 90,042 of record NZ_VWWK01000009.1, read on the forward strand.
AGCGAGCCGTCCGCGCGCGTGCTGGCGAGGAAGCTGTTCAGGTAGCGCAGCAGTGTCGTGTTGCCCTTGGCCACGGCCCAGGCCGCGTAGGTCGGGGCGCCGACCGCGGTGCCCATGCGGAACCGGTCCGGATGCTCGTGGACCAGGCTGGTGAGATTGACCACGCCGTTGATCACGTAGTCGAGCCGGCCGTTCGACAGATCCTGGTATGCCTCGGGAAACGACGCGTACTGCACCACCTTGCCCACTTGCCCGCCATGCGCGGCCAGGGTCTTGCCGAGATCGGCGAGCGCGGCATACGAGCCGCCGCCGGCCTGTACGCCGACCACCTTGCCCGCCAGGTCGGCCACCGACTTGATGCGCGTTTCACCGTTGCGGACTACGTAGTACTGGGTCGCATCGGCCACCGGCATGGTGAAATCGAGCGTCTTCGCGCGCTCCGGCGTGACCACCACCGAGGTCAGCGCCACGTCGTACTTGCCGGTAGTCACGCCCGGCAGCAGCCCCGACCACGGAATGATGTTCTGCTCGATCCTGAAGCCCGAACGCTTGCGCAACTGCTCGAGCAGCGCATTGTCGAGGCCTGCGGGCTTGCCGTCCTGGATGAATTCGAAGGGACGGAAGTCGTCCTCGGTGGCGACCGTCAGCACGCCCTTGGCCTGGACCTGCTCCAGCGTCAGCGCGCTGGCGGCATCGGCGCAGGCGGCGAACACCACGCAGGAGGCGACGGCGTTGACAAACCAGTTCTTCAGCAACATGACAATCTCCTTGAATCAGCGAGTGGTGTCCGCGTGGCGGCGGGCGATGAAATCGATCTCGACGAGGGCGTCGTAAGCCAGCCCGGTCACGCCCACGCAGGTGCGCGCGGGCAGGCGGCCGGGCTCGAAAAAGCCCTGGTAGGTGGCGTTGAAGGCGGCGTAGTCCTCGCCGAAACGCGTCAGGTAGGCGCGCGCGACCACCACGTCGCCGAAGTCGAGGCCGAGCCCCGCGAGCACCGTCCGCAGGTTGGCCATGACATTGGCCGTCTGGGCCACGATGCCCTCGGGCAGCACGCCGGGCGTGGCCGGGCTGTCGGGCATCTGCCCCGTCACGAACACGAAGCCGTCGGCTTCCGTCGCGTGGCTGAAGGGGGCAACCGGCGTGGGCCCGCCGGGGATCATGTGAAAGGCGATGGGGGACGGCGACATGGGCCTGCTCCAGAGTGACGATGCCCCTGCTTTGCAAGCCCTGTGCCAGGATTTTTTTCGAGACAAATTGTCCTATTTTTCTCCGTTATACTCGGGCAAATTGTCTCTATCACGCCTTTGGTGCAGCCACAAATTGGTGCAATCCAGGCATCGAAGCGGGGATTTCCATGAAAGACCAGGACAACAATCCATACAATCCGAATCGCCCCGCCGGCGCGGTCAAGCCCCCCTGGCTGGTGGCCATCGAGATCTCGCGCGGCCCGCGTTACCTGGCGATCGCGAACGGCGTGAAGGCGGCCCTGGTCAACGGCACGCTGAAGGTCGGCGACCGCCTGCCGCCGCAGCGCGAGCTGGCCCGGCTGCTGCAGTTGAACCTCGGCACGGTGACCCGCGCCTTCGACGAATTGCGCAGCATGGGCCTGATCCAGGGTACCGTCGGGCGCGGCACCTATCTCACGCTGCCGGCCTCGACGGACAGCCCCGCCTCGCTGTGGGATCACTCGCAGCCGCAAGGTTTCATCGATCTCTCGCACAACTTCCCCGAGCACGCGCCGGGCATGGCCGGCGCGCATGCGCTGCTGGGGACGCAACTGCGCGTGGAAGATGCCGCGCGCCTGCTCGCCACGCAGGTGGACGCCGGCCATGTCGCGCACCGCGCCGCCGCGGCACGCTGGCTCGACAGTCGCGGCGTGCCGGCCATGGCGGACCATCTGGTCGTGACCTGCGGGGCCCAGCACGGCCTGTTGCTCGCGCTCGGCGCGCTGACGCGGCCGGGTGACATCGTGCTGACCGAGGAGTTGACCTATTACGGCCTGAAGTCGGCCGCCGCGATGATGGGGCGTTCGCTGGTGGGCGTGCGCATGGATGCCGAAGGCCTGCTGCCCGAAGCGCTCGACATGGCTTGCCAACGCTCGGGCGCGAAGGTGCTGTTCTGCTGCCCCACCCTCCACAACCCCACCACCGCCACCATGAGCGCCGCGCGCCGGCGCGAGATCGTCGAGGTCTGCCGGCGCCGCGATCTCCTGATCGTCGAAGACGACGTCTATGGCTGGATGCCCGAGGAAGCACTGCCCTGCCTGGCGATTCTGGCGCCGGAGCGCACCACCTACGTGACAGGCCTGTCGAAGCTGGTCGGGCCGGGCTTGCGCATCGGTTTCGTCGTCACGCCGCCGCAGCATGTCCACGCGCTGGGCGTCGCGTTGCGTGCCACCACCCTGATGGCGTCGCCGCTCAACGCGGCGATGGCGACCAGCGTATTGGAATCCGGCGAGATGACCCACATCGTCGAGACGATCCGGGAAGAAACCCGGGCGCGACAGGCACTGGTCGCGGCGAGCCTGCCGGCATCGGCGATCGTGACGCGCCCGGGCGCGTTCTATTTCGGACTGCGTACCGGCAACCACCAGACCGGGCAGGGTTTCGCCCGCGCCGCGGAAGCAGCCGGAATCGGCGTCACGCCCTACGATCTTTTCGAGGCCACGCCCCTGACCGGCAGCACCCTGGTACGCGTCTGCCACAACGCGGCCCCCGATCGCGACAGCCTGCGCCGGGCCCTGGCGGGACTGGCGCGGATGCTCGACCAGCCGGTCGCGGCGCCCCCGTTCAGGCAGGGGATCTGAGGGCCGCAAGAAACAGGCGTCATGCGAAGCGGCGGCAAGCCATGCGCTCGCTCGCGGTTCGCGCGGGCCCGAGCAAGTGCAAGGAGGCCGCCATTACGCAACGCCAGTCATTGACGAGCGCCGGCGCTCCCCGCCTCAACCGATACCGAGCGCCTGCAACACTGGCAGATGAAGCTCGGCGAAGCGCCTGGCCTGCGCCACCCGCTCCGCCAACGAAACCGCCGTATCCACGGGTGGCGCCGCGATATTCAGCACGTCTTCGGCGAATTCGGCCCACTGCACCGGATCCGGTTTGCCCTGCCGCCGCGCCAGCAGGAACAATTGTGCAACGCGCGGCATCAGTACCCCCGAGCCCGACACCGGGCTCGCCAGGAATCCCACCTCGTCGCTCATGCGCGCCGCTTCGCAGATCGCCACATTCAGGCGTTCCGCACCTGAGCGAGCAAGGTCGATTTGTTCGTCATCCTGCGCATTGAGCAGCGCTCCCGTTCCGATCAGCAGTGTGACGGCCTTGACGATCCGCTCGAGCGTGATGCCCCGTGCGCCAAGTGCCTGCTCGATATTGCCAAGCGCGGTGGGTCGATGCTCGGCCAGCAGGTCGAGGATCGGGCCGTACAGGGCTTCGGGCAAGGCCGCCTCGCCCAAGGTGCCGCGTACCTTCAGGATCACGGAGGCACGTGGCAAGGCCAGGACCACGCGATGTGCGCGCAGGGCGGCATCGCGCGCCGCGTCGTCGAGCCGGCGCGGCGCCTTGATCCAGTAGTCGCGCCGCAGCGACCGGTTGAGGCAGACATCGCGCACGGTCTCGCGCAGGCCGATGTCGGCGATCTGCGCCAGCATCGCGCGTTGCGCCGCGTCGAGATGGATCTCCTCCGCCCGGTCGCGGTAGTCGGCGGAGCCGGCGTAGGTCAGCCCGGCATCCGCCAGCGACGCATGGACCTCCTGGAACGACATCGCGCGCCAGTCACGATTGAAATACTCGTGCGCCAGATAGCGCGGATCCGCCCGCGACAGGGCCTCGACGCGTTCGGCCAGCAGCGGGTTCACCACGGCGTAACCAGGCTGGGTCGCAAACACGCCGCGAACAAAATCGATCGCGGCCTTCACGCGCATGGCAATCGCCTGCTCGGTGGGCACGGCCTCGCCGGCCTTGGCGACATCGGCCGCGGCGTTGAAATGGAAATGCCGGTACAGCAACTCGCGCACCGGCAGCATCGGTGTCCAGCCCGGCTGGGTGTTGTAGCTGAGATAGAGCACACCGCCCGGTTTCAGCTTGCGAGCGATGAACTCGCCGATCAGAGCGCGACTCTCCTCGGAAACCCAGCTCCAGATGCCGTGCATGCCGATGAAATCGAAATCGGGCAGGTCGTCGCGCAGGCAGAACGTCGAGAAACTCTCGCCGGACAGGCTCGCCTGCGATCCGGCATGCTGCGCGAGCCGTTGCGCGAAGCCGGCGTGGGCCGCGTTGAAGTCGGTGCCATGCCAGCGCGTGGTGGAACCGGCCGCATGAATGTTGACGCTGACGCCGTAGCCGAATCCGAGCTCGCAGGCGGTCTCGACGGCAGGTACCGCGAACCCCGCCTGTAGCAACGGAAGCTTCAGCCGCAGCGGGTTCAGTTCGTCGCAATAGCCGAACGTGTAGGCCACCTCGTCCACGCTGCCCACATTCCAGTTGTTCATCTGCCGCGTTCCTATGGGTTTGCCGTTGCGGGCGACAATACATGACTCAGGGCATGGACTTGCCCCTGCATGACCAGACACGCAGTCACGCTCAGGTTGGAGAATTTGCTTGCTGGCGAGACTCGCGCGCGAGCGGTATTTCAAGGCGCGGTGCGGATGCGACTCGTTGTAGTGGTCGAACGCAATGAAACGTCATTGTCTCGTCGGCAATGTAGCAGGAATCGCTGTCGCTCAACCACTCGATTTCGCTGTCGGCCTTCAACGCACCGGCGAACGTGGGCTGGGCGGCTACGCCGCGTAGCCCAAAAACACGGGGAAAGTGATCGGTGTTGCGGCCATTTGGATGGAATGCTTACCTTCCGTCTTTTCTCGTCCGCAATCCCGACAGCCTGACCGTATCAGCCGACGGGCTTCGGTTTTCACACTCGGCCGATCATCGATCGTGTCCCGCCTCTAGCGGACCTGGGACAAGCCATCCTAGTTGACACGACACTCGGTCAACCAGGAGGACGAGCACGGCTGATGGAACGTCTCGCCCATGAAGTAATACCCCGCGCCACGCACCGTTCGAATGAAACGGCTACCGCCACGGTCATGGAGCTTGTTCCTGAGTTGCTTGATATGTACCTCGACGACATTGGTGCCCGGATCGAAATTACGCTGCCAGACCGCTTCGAGAATCATCCGGCGCGTAACGGTGCGTTGCGGGTTCAACATCATGAATTCCAGCAGCCGGAATTCCGTCGGCCGAAGCATCACCAGGGTTGAATCGATCAATGCGACCCGCCTGATCCGGTCGAGCGTGATGCCTGGCGCATGGAGTTGCGGCATCGGTTCGGCGGACGAGGACGGGCGGACACGCGACTGCCTGCGATGCAATGCCATGACGCGGGCCGCCAACTCCTCGTCGACGAACGGGAAGGACAGGTAATCGTCCGCGCCCGAGCGCAGCATTCGCACGCAGCGATCGGTGTTGCTTGCCGCATCGAGGGCGAGGATCGGCGCTATCGTGCCGATCGCTCGCCACGCGGTGATCAAGGTCATGCCGTCGATACCCGGCATATCGAAAGCCACGATGATCAGGCGGTAGGCGCCGCCGATCGTTCGATGCAGCGCGTCGTGTGCTACCCGCGCATGCTCGACCCACCACCCTTCCTGATGCAGAGACGCCGTGATCCTCCGCGCGATCTTGTCATCGTGCTCGACCAACAGAATCCGGCCGATGTTCGCGTCTTGCCGGGCCGCGCCACGCCAATCCGATTGGTACGAGATCGGTACGGACATCATCGGTCAGCCGCCGAAGTAGATGTCACAGAAGCTGGCGGGACCGACACATGACGGACGGACGCCCGGCGACGCGAAAAGACGCGGAACCCGGCGCTTCGCGAGCCCGGCCTCGCTACGGGCCGACGGCTCGCTGCCGAGCGCCTGGTTCGCCCCACGCTCTTGTGCGGCAACCTTCGCTTCCGCCGCCTCCAGCTGCTCGGGATAGTTGGCGTCGTCACCGCCAGCCGGATCGTATCCGGCGCGTTCGAGCTGGATCAGCTCGGCGCGGACCTGCGCCCGCGTCAGTGCGCCTGTCGATTGCGCAAAGGACAAGGTGGGGCCGACCAGCGCCGCCATGGCCAACAGGACCATCGCAGACTTTTTCATGATTCGCTTCCTCGATCAATTCAATTGGATTGAATGGACATTCCATCGATACCGCCGAAGCACCCGGCAATCGGGATATTCGTCGCGGTCGATTCGTCTCGTTTGAGCGTCGAATCGATGGAGAAAGCTTAGCGAAACGATCTCGCCCGGAATAATACGAAGTTGCGATATGAGACATGACTTGTCGCTATGCCACGGCCGCCGAGCTTCACCCACGCCTCAAGCGCGTGCTACCTGTGCGCGTCTGCTAAGCGGGCACCCCGACGCTGGCACTCACCAGGTCGATCAGCGCCTGTGAGCTCGGCGACAGCGACCGGCCCTTCAACCAGACCAGATGCAGCGCGCGTTCGATGCGCAAGCCGTCGACGGATACCACGGCCAGATCCCCGCGCCGCAATTCGTCCGTGACGCTCAGCAAGGAGACGTAGCAAAGCGTGTGTTGCGCGATCAGCATTCGTTTGATCGCCTCGGTGTCGCTGACCGACATCAAGGGCATGATTTCCAGCCCTCGTTTCGCATAAGCCTCCTCCACGATCGCGCGCGTGCCCGACCCGGGTTCGCGCATGATCACGGCGTGGTCGACCAGATCATCGGGCTGCACCGTTTTGCCGGCGAGCGGATGGTTGGCGGCCGCGATAACCGCGATCTCGTCCGAGCCGATCGATCGCGCATCCAGCACGCTTGCGTCGAAGGGACCTTCGACGAAGCCGAGCGAAAACCTCGAGTCCCTCAGCCCAGCCTCGACACGTTCGGTGTTGCTGACAGTCAAGTCGATGCCGATTCGCGGATAGGCGGCGTTGAAGCTTGAAATCAAGCCGGGCACGAGGTAGACGCCCAGCGTCGCGCTTGCCCCGATATTCAGGTGGCCCTTGCCGATGCCGGCAAGTTCCTTCATTTCGGCTTCAGCCGCATCGGCCAGCGTGAAAATCCTGCTTGCATGGTGAAACAGGACCCGGCCGCTTTCGGTCAAGGCAACGCCACGCGGCAGACGATCGAACAGGACCAGCCCGACACGTTGCTCGAGTTCGCGGATCTCCCGCGTCACGGCCGGCTGGCTGACATGCAGACGCTCCGCGCCGGCACTCACGCTGCCGGCTCGCGCGACCTCATAGAAAGCGAGAAGATGGGTGAAATTCATGGGGAATATTCGATTAGTTGGAGTGACTCGCCAGCATCAACGATCGTCGTCGTGCCAGCGGCCCGGCGCGCGATTGTCGGCGTCTCGTCGTGCTCGCGCAATGGCCGCTTCCTGATGCGGATCGACACCTTCGGATCGCGGCGCGGAGCTTCCGGCATTCTCGCTCCTGCATATCAATTTGGTATCGAAGCAATCGAAAAACAGTATTGTTCGCGTGTGCAGCCACGCCCTAGACTGTCATCGCCGATCGTCATATCGATCCTTCTCCTCGCGCAAGGGCAAACGCATGCAATCAGTTCCCGTCGATTCGGCCAGCTGCCCGGCCAGGCCCGAATGGCTTGCCGGCTGAGACAATGGGCAAGGTCTATCTGGTAGGCGCGGGCCCGGGCGCCGACGACCTGATCACGCTTCGCGGTGCGCGCGTGCTCGGCATGGCGGATGTGGTGCTCCACGACGCACTCATCGAACCCGCCATGCTCGATCTTGCCCGGCCACAGGCGATTCGCATCGCGGTAGGCAAACGTCATGGGCAGGCCGGCGTGGACCAGGGCGACATCAACGAGATGATCGTCGACGCCGGCCGCCGATATCCGGTCGTGGTGCGGCTCAAAGGCGGAGATCCCATGCTGTATGCCCGCGCGGACGAGGAAATGCGCGCGCTCGAGGCTGCCGGGCTGCCCTTCGAAATCGTCCCCGGCATTACCACGGCGCTCGCAGGCGCGGCCGCGATACGCCGCTCACTGACCCTTCGAAGCGTTGCACGCAGCGTGTGCTTTTCGACTGCCAGCCACGCAAGCGGCTCGGCGCCCGGCATACCGTCGCTGGACGCCGATTCACACGTGATTTACATGGGACGCGAACGCGCCTCGGATATCGCCCGACAATTCCTCCAGGCCGGACGGGCGCCGGATACCCCGGTGGTGGTGGTCGAGTCATGCAGCACCCGGCGGCAGCGGATCCTGGAATCGACGCTGCATGAGATCAGTATGGGTGCAGCCACCAGTTGGTTCGCCCCCTCCCAGCCGTCGCTCCTGATGATCGGTGAGGCATTCGGCAAGCGGTAGTGCGGCACGCCTTCCCGCTCAAACCGCGAACCGCCGCCGAAAGAGCGGCAAGCTCGCGTCCACCGCGCCCTGGTAGCGTTCCGAGAACTCCGTGAAGGCGTTCAGCGCATCATGCGGGTCGCGATCGGCGCGCACCGCGAAGGCGTCGAAGCCGCAGCGCGACATGTAGTTCAGCTGGTCGCGCAGCACGTCGCCGATCGCGCGCAGCTCGCCGGTCCAGCCGTGGCGATTGCGCAGCAGGTGCGCCGTGCTGTAGCCGCGGCCGTCGCCGAAGCGCG